>DASQFM010000293.1:0-3492 GCA_035633135.1 Candidatus Eiseniibacteriota bacterium | reverse complement strand
CAGGGCGTTGCCGCCAATCGCGATCACGGCCCGGCGATCCGGAGCCGCGGCGGGTGGCACCGTGCTGCTCCTCGTGACCGTCTGGCTCATCACGCCGCCTCCGGAACGGCGCCCGGGACCCGAAGGTACTCGGCGAGGGCGCGCAGGGCCTGACCGAAGCAGGCTAGGGGGGCGCGGGCGATCCCGGCACCGATCTGGCCGACGCCCGCCTCGCGGTGGGCGATGCCAGTGTTGATGACCGGCGCGATGCCGGAGTCGACGACGCGCCGGGCGTCGATCCCCGTCGGTGTCCCCGCGAACGCGAGCGAGGGCAGGGCGTAGGCGGGATTCCGGGCCAGGGTGATGCGGCCCATTAACCGGGTGAACTCGAGGGCGTCGTCGGGCGTCCCGCCCACGAAGCGCACGATCGCCGGCGCGGCGGCCATCGCGAAGCCCCCGATGCCGAACGTCTCGGTGATGGCGCTGTCGCCGAGGTCCGGATTGGCGTCCTCGGGGCCGTAGCCCGGGAAGTAGAGCCCGTCGGGGACGCCGACCGGCGTGGTGAACCAGCGATCCCCGGTGCCGGACATCCGGACGCCGAAGTCCACCCCGTTGCGCGACATCGCCGTGATCACGGTCGAACCCTCGATCCCGTGGGCGGCATCGAGTGCCGACTTGCAGGCGGCCATCGACAGGTTCAGGAAGAAGTGGTCGTTGCCGCGAAGGAAGTCGAAAACCGCGGCGGCGGTCTCGGGGTCCGACGTCCGCACCAGCGCTGGGGCGATCGTCCGGGTGAACAGCGAGGTCGCTGCCACGTTCCGGTTGTGCCCCTCGTCGCCCATCTGGAGCGCCTGGCCGGTGAGGCTCCGAAGGTCGAGGGGGCCGCCGGCGCGGAGGGCCCGCGAAAGCGCCGGCGCGAGGGTCGAGACGAACCAGCGAAGTCGATCGAGGACCGAGTCGTCGTAGGCCCCGAAGCGAAGGACCTTGCCGAGGCCTTCGTTCAGGGTCGCATAGGCCCGCGTCCCGGCGGCCGCGTTCTCGACGACGACCACGGGCATCGACGGGCTCACGACGCCGGCCATCGGCCCGACGGCGGCATGATGGTGGCACGGCGAGAACGTGATCGCGCCCGAGGCGGCAAGGTCGCGGGCGGCATCCGGCGTCGATGCCCAGCCCTCGAACAGGATCGCGCCGATGACGGCGCCCTGGACGGGGCCTGCCATCCGGGGCCACTCGATCGGCGGGCCCGAGTGAAGGATGTGTCGGTCGCCGAGATCGAGGGCCTCGCGGGCAGGCAGCACGTCGGTGAGCATCGGTTGGGCTGCGAGCAGCCGTTGGATCGCCTCCGCGTTTGCGGCCGCGACTTGCCGCCCGATCCGGTCGCCGCGATCATCTTCGAGACGGGCGAGCAGGAGCCCAAGGTCGCGATCGCCTTCCGCCGGTGGGCGCCAGTCGAGCGACACGACCTGGCCTCCGTGGCCGCTGATCGGCGCTGCGAACATCTCGAGCCCGACGTTGACCGCCCGGAGCCCGCCGGCGAACAAGTTCGGGCTGAGGTTCGCACCTTGCTTCCACGGGAGGCGATGCTTCGCTCGTGGGGTGCTCACGGGGTCATCCCAGCCGGTGCCTGTTCGCCGACCCCGACGGGCCGTGCCAACGCCACGGTGCCAGGACTGGCCTGCGCGGCGAGCTCGGCGATCGAGGCAGCAAGCCGTGCCGCGCGGGCATTGCTGGGGGCCAGCAGGGCGCCGGCAGCAGCGAGGCGCATCTCCTGGCCGGACAGGCCCTGCGGGTCCGCCTCGGTGCCGCAGACCGACGCGACGACCACAACCGATCGGCCATCGGCGGCTGCCGCAGCGCGGGCATCCTCGATCGCCGGGACCATCGCCCCTGCCGGATCGTCGTGGGAGCCGTAGCCGAGAACGACATCGAGGAGAATCACGGCGGTGGCGGGGTCCGCGCCGGCCGCCGCGATGTGCTCATTGCGGAGCCGCGGATCGATCATCGGATGCGGCCGGCCAACGGTGTACTCGTCGTCTCCGAGGTCGAGGATCTCGTGCCGAGCCGCGGTCCCTCCCAGCACGGCCTTGAGGATCAGCTTGGCCTCCCCCGCCAGGGAGCCGCCGCTGTACAGGCCCCGGATGCGCCACTGGCCCCCGCTCAATGTGGTCGCGGCCGAGGCCGCCGCAGCGAGCAGCGCCTGATCATCCGGTGCCTCGGGGTCAAATGCGGATAGATCCATCGCGGTAGGCACGGGCCGCCCAAGGGCAATGGCCGCGGCAGCCTCCGCGGCGGCTTCGAACGTCGGCGCCGAAATGAGGCCCATCGAACGGACGGCTTGAGGATCGCCGCCAAGGAAATTGACCACGACGGGCTTTTTCGCTCCCGCGGCAACCTCGAGGACAGCGCGGGCGACGGATTCGGCGGGTGGCTTCGAGATCAGGACGAGCACCGCGGTTCCCGGATCCTCGAGCAACCGTTCGATCCCGGCCAGCATCATGGCCCCGCCAACTCGCTCATCGAGATCGCGCCCACCGACGCCGATGGCCTGCGAGATTCCGGCACCGAATCGGTCGACCAGGCAGCTCACTTGCTGGAGGCCGGTGCCAGATGCGGCAACGAGGCCGACGCTGCCCCTGCGGACCGCATTGGCGAAGCCGAGCGGGACCCCGTCGAGGATGGCCGTCCCGCAGTCAGGACCCATCATCAGCAGGCCTTTGCGACGAGCCATCGCCTTGAGCTCGATCTCGTCGGCCAGCGGCACGTTGTCGCTGAACAGGAAGACGTGGAGGCCGCGCTTGAGGGCCTTCATGGCCTCTGCGGTGGCATAGGGACCGGGTGTCGAGACCAGCGCCAGATCCGCGGCGCCCAGCTCGGCGACGGCTTCCGCGATCGACCTGGCGCTGGTTTGGTTCGCCGCCTGCGCGGTCTCGGTCGCCTGCCCGCCCAGGCGGCTGGCCGCCAGCTCGAGGGCGGCCGCCGCTGCGGCGGCGTCCGTCGCCGAAACGGCGAGGGCGAGGTCATTCGGACCGGCCCCATCGAGCGAGTCGACCAGCAGCCCCGCTTGTTCCAGCACCTCGCAGTTGGCGGAGGTCGCCATCACGAGGCCGGCTCGGACCACGCCCTCCATCGACTCGAGCTCCGCCGCGATTCGCATGAGCTCAACCGAATCGCGATAGCTGTTCCGAAACACCCGGGCCTGGACGACGCTGGTCATGGGGCGCTCGGCGCCGCACGCGGCGCGCGGATCGACACAACGTCCAGGCCGAACAGGACGCCGACCAGGCAATCGGTCCCCGAGGTGGCGCCCCATGCGATCGCCCGGTCCAGGGCCGGCGCCACGGCTGCGTCGTCGTCGCCGAGCAGCGCGGCGAGCAGCCCCTGCAGCCGCTCGCTGAACTCGCCGGCCGCGGCGTGGCGAAGGAGCGCCGCGCTCACGGCGGTCGTCCGGGCGGCGGCGTCTTCCACGGCCTCAGCCAGGAAGGCACGGGCGGGATGGTCCATCGCGTACAG
>DASQFM010000292.1:0-14339 GCA_035633135.1 Candidatus Eiseniibacteriota bacterium | reverse complement strand
GGTCGAGGCCCATGCCCTGTGCACCGTCGGCGTCGCGCAGGCGTGGGGTGCCGATGGCGACGAGGGCATCGAACGCCTCCAGGAGGCGCTCTCGCTCGCCCGCGAGCTCGACGACCCCGACGTCGCGTTCCGTGCCTCGCTCAACCTGACCACCGCGCTCGCCCTGTTCGGGCGGCGCGACGAGGCGATCGAGGTGACCCGCGACGCCATCGAACGTGCCCGGGCGGATGGACTCGAGGTCGCCTACGGGAACTCGTTGCGGGGCAACATCGCCGAGGCGCTGTTCAACGCAGGTCGCTGGGACGAGGCTCGGGAGCTGATCCGGACGGCACTCCAATGGAGCCCGGATCCGGTCTCCTTCACCGATGCGTCGGTGACCGCCGCGATGCTCGAGGCCGAGACCGGCGTGGACGACCGCGCGGCGAGCATGCTGGGCTGGCGGCCGCTGGAGGTCGACCACGCGCCGGATCCACAGCTCGAGGTTCCGGCAACCCGAGCCGCGGCGTCCTTCGCACTCTGGCGCGGTGACGTCGCCGACGCGCGCCGAGCCGTGGAGCGCGGCTGGACGCTCGTTCGGCGAGCCGAGGACTGGGCCCTCACGGCGCGGATGGCCGCGACGTATCTCGAGGTCCAGGTGATGGCGATCTCGGACGCTCACGAGCGCCGGGCGGTGGCGGAGATCGGCGGCGCCCGCAGCCGTGGCGCGCGGGTGCTCGAGGAAGCGGAGGCGGTGCTCCGCGCCAGCGGCCTCGCGCCGGGAGCTCCTGGGCGGCGCGAGGCGGACGCGAATCTCGCCACCGCGCGCGCCTACGGCGCCAGGCTCGATGCCCGCGATGACCCGGCCCTCTGGGAGACTGCCGCCGAGGCGTGGCAGCAGGCCGGGGAGCCGTACCAGGTGGCGCGGGCGCACTGGCGGCAGGCCGAAGCCGCGCTCCCCGGCCGGGGCGCTCGGATCGGCCGCGCGGCCGCGCGGGCACCGCTGCTGGAGGCGGTTCGGATTGCTCGCGCGCTGCGAGCCCGGCCGCTGCTCTCAGAGCTGGAGGCGCTGGCTCGGCGTGCGTTGATCGCGATCCCGCCCGACCCGGAGGCGCCGGTCCTCGTTGCCGTCGGGCCGGGCCGGCCGGCCACGCCGCCGGTCGAAGCGGCCTCCGACAGAGCCCAGGTGGCCGCGATCGCGGCCGCGTTCGCCGGGTCGGGCGGCGCCCGACCCGGGGACGGTACCTTCGGGCTCTCCCGCCGGGAGCGCGAGGTCCTGGGGCTCATCGTCCAGGGTCGCAACAACCGGGAGATCGGGGAGCGACTCTTCATCAGCCAGCGCACCGTCGGCGTGCATGTCGGCAACATCCTGTCGAAGCTCGGCGTGTCCGGCCGGGTCGAGGCAGCCATGGTGGCGGTCCGTCTCGAGCTGGTCCCCAGTCCAGCAGGCTGAGCTCGCGCCACCGCGCTGAGCTCGCGCCACCGCGCTGAGCTCGGCCCCGCCGGCCGAACCCGCGCAAACAGCAACGAGCTACCGCGGGTCGGCCGGGATGGTGATGGAGCTGGGAGAAAGCGGGCGGCCGGCCCGCAGGGATCGGCCGGTAGGGGCCGGCCCAGGGTTTCCCTGCGCTGTTACGACCAGCGCCGCATCGCCGCTTCGACCAGCGCGATGGCCACGATGGGGGCCACGGCCAGAACGAAGCGGACTGTGCGTCGGAGGGATTCGGGCATGTTGGCTCTCCTGCTGGTGCCACCGGTACTTGGGTCCCGGAGGGAGACGAAACGTACGCATCGGCCCGGCCTGCGTCGATACGGCAATGGTCCCGGCGGCCAATGGGACTTTTGGGTGGGTCGTCCGCACCGGACAGCCCAGATCCCCACCGGACACCTGCCGTCGCCTCGGCGAACCCTATGCAGCGCCGCTTACCAGCGGCTTATTCCGTTGCCCCAATGCACCGGTACGAACGTACCGGGCGGTCTCCGGCCGGTCTGCGTGGGCCCAGAGGCAGGCCGGTACCATCGACGGCGATGCACTCCCAGCTCTGCTACACGGATGCCTACGCGCGGTTGGCGGAAGGCCGGGTAGTCGCGATTGGCGGCCCCGAAACGCCGCTGGTCGTCCTCGATCGGACGGTCTTCTACCCCGGCGGCGGCGGTCAGCCCGCGGACCGCGGGACGATGCGACGGCCGCGCGACGGCCGCGAGTGGCTGGTCCAGGGCGCGAGGAAGGTCGACGGCGAGATCGGACATGAACTCGGGGTCGCGGACGGATCGCCGGCTCCGGCGGACGGATCGTCCGCCCCGCCCGCTGAGCTGCCGGCAGTCGGCGACGTGGTCGAGGTCGAGATCGACTGGCCGCGGCGACACCTGCTCATGCGGACGCACACGGCGCTCCACGCGTTGTGCGGGGTCGTCTGGCGCGACTACGGCGCGCAGGTGACGGGCGGCAACATGGAGCCCGGCGCCGGTCGGATGGACTTCGAGTTCGAGCGGATGTCGGGCGAGCTCGTCGGCGAGATCGAGGCCAGGGTCAATCACGAGCTCGAGCTCGGCCGCGACGTCCGCGTCAATGTCCTGCCCCGCGCCGAGGCCTTCGCGATCCCGGACCTGATCAGGACGAAGATCAATCTGCTCCCGCCGGGCATCGAGGAGATCCGAACCATCGAGATCGTCGGCCTCGACCTCCAGGCCGACGGCGGGACCCACGTGGCGAACACCCGCGAGGTCGGGAGCATCCGGGTGTCCGGCTATGAGTCCAAGGGCCGGATCAACAAGCGCATCCGGATCGAGGTCGTCGACCAGGCCTGAGCGACCGTTCGTTCGCCAGGGCAGCGACTCGGAACGCGTCGCTGTGGCACGATCGGCCACGGCGTCCAGCCGCATCGACGCAGCGAGGGGAAGGCGATGGCCCGTCGGGTGCCGGTTCTTTCGATCTTCGTCGCCAGCCCGCTCATGCGGAGGCGTTGGAGGCTGCCCAGGGATTCGGCGACCACCAGGCCGTCGTCGCCCGGCTCTTGGATGAAGTCGGTCGAGGGGTTCGCGAACGTCTGGTGGCCGCGGCCGATCGCCAGCAGGGTGGCCCGGCCCGATCGGGCGATGCCGGCGCCGGCGTGAGCGACGGGTCGCCCGACGGCGCGACGGACGCCACGACGCGGAACGCGGCGCCCGACCAGCCGACGGCCGAAAGTGCGGCCCAAAGTGCGGCCGAAAGTCCGGCCGAAAGCTCGACACCGGCAACCCGCGCCCTCGCCGAAAGCGGCGTCGACCACCGCATCATCCGCACCGAATCGGCAGGCAGCGCCGAGGAAGCCGCTCAGCTCCAGGGCATCCCGCTCGGCGCGCTGTTGCGGACGATCGTCGTGCGCCGCGGCGACGACGACTACCTGTTCGTGCTCATCCCGGCCGGCCGCCGGTTCGACTGGCCCAAGCTGCGCAAACACCTCGGGGTCACGCGACTTTCACTTCCGGATGCCGACGAGGCGCAGGCCGTCACCGGCTACGTGCGCTACACCATCACCCCATTCGGGTCGACCCGCGCCTGGCCGGTCCTGGTTGATGCTTCGGTCATGGCCGAGCCAGTCGTGTCGGTCGGTGGCGGCGCGAGAGGGGTGAACATCCACGTGGCGCCGGAGGCCCTGGTCGAGTGCCTGAATGCCGACTTGGTCGACGTGACCGCCCCTGAGCCAGGCTGACCGGCGCTCGGCCCGGTAGGCGGCGGCTATGTGCCGTCCAGGACTCCATTCCGACGAGGTTCACGATCGACGCCCGCCAATTGTCGTGGGATCAGGTCGATTTGTGCTCCGCGGGACACGACTGCGACGAGGCTCGAGACCGCCCCCGAACCTCGATCGGAAACATGATGACCTGTGCAGCTGGGGAGACCAACGCGACGAGGTGGCGAGCTCGCCCGCGGGTTACCCAGCAGGACCCTGTCGTCGTGGCGCTCTCACGAACACAACTTGACGACGTCCATCCAGATTCCAGGGTCGAGGACTGAAAGCCTGTCGAATTGGTGCTCAGATGAGCACAGGCGGATGAACAAGGACCAGGTGGCGCAACCCTGAGCGAGCCTCGGCCTCCCCGGGCGCGGCTGTGTTAGACGCAAGCAACCTCGCGCGGCCCACTGGCGAGATCGGCAATCGCGCTGATTTCCAGCGCGTGGCCCAAGGTTGGCACCGCGCAACAGAGACCCGGCCCACTGCAGACAGCGTGACTGCACAGATTCATGCGGCTGCCGCAGCAATGAGGCTCGATCCAGGCGGTCCCGGTGCGGTGCTCGCGCATGACGCAAGCGAGCGCCGACTTCCTGCGGGTCGCGCAAGAAATCAACGAATCGGCACAGGTGACGAGGTGTCCGGGTAGCCGAAAGGGAGCCGGTGAACGACCGGACCGGGCTGGCCTCGCTCTCCTCGATGACGAGGTCCTTGATGAGATCGATGCCTCGATCGGCGACGGCCTGGCGGCGTGTGATAGAGCCACGCGGCGCTCGCGACAGGTGAGGCCGAGGCGCGGCCGGGAACGTGGTTGCTACAGCGCCTTGACGGCGGCGGTGAGGTCGGCGAGGCCCTGCTTTGCATCTGCGAACAGCATCCCGGTCTTGGCGTTGACGTACAGCTCGTTGTCGATGCCGGCGTAGCCGCGACCCATTGAGCGCTTGATCACGATGATCGACTTGGCGTGGTCGACGTCGAGGATCGGCATGCCCGACACCGGCGAACCCGGCTTTCGGGCGGCCGGGTTGGTGACATCGTTGGCGCCGACGACGAGAGCTACATCCGCCCGATCGAACTCGGGGTTGATGTCGTCCATCTCGCGCAGCTGCGGGTAGGGCACGTTGGCTTCGGCGAGCAGCACGTTCATGTGGCCCGGCATCCGTCCGGCGACGGGATGGATGGCGTAGTTGACGCTGACCCCCCGAGCCTCGAGGAGCTCGGCCAGCTCGCGGACGGCGTGCTGGGCCTGGGCGACCGCCAGCCCGTAGCCGGGGACGATGATCACCGAGGAGGCGTAGGCAAGCTGAATCGCCGCGTCGTCGATGCCGACCTGGCGGACGTTGCCACCTTCGACTCCCACCGCCCCGACGGTGCCTTCGCCGCCACCGAAGCCGCCGATCATGATGTTGAGGACCGAGCGATTCATGGCGTCGGCCATCAGCTTCGTCAGGATGGCGCCCGACGCGCCGACGAGGGCACCGGCAATGATGAGGACGGTGTTGCCGAGCACGAAGCCGGCCATCGCCACGGCGGTCCCGGTGAATGAGTTCAGGAGGCTGATCACCACCGGCATGTCGGCCCCGCCGATCGGCAGGACCATCGTGACGCCGAAGATCAGGCCGGCCGCGATGATCAGGAAGAGCACGGGGACACTGACGTTGCCGGCGAACAGGTAGAGCGCCCCCACGACCACGATCGCCGCCAGCGCCACGGTCACCAGGCGCCCGCCGGGGATGAGGATCGGCTTCCCGGGGATCAGGCCCTGGAGCTTGCCCGACGCGATCAGCGAGCCGGTGAAGGTGATGCAGCCGATGACGACGTCAAGGACCGTCGCGATCGAGGTCTCGAGGGGCACCGTGACCGGCGCGAAGGTGGGATTGCCCGCAAAGTTGGCCAGGCGCAGGTAGTCATCGATTCCGATCAGCGCCGCCGCCCCGCCGCCGACCGCGTTGAAGAGCGACACCAGCTGCGGCATCGCGGTCATCTTCACGGTTCGGGCGGTGTACAGGCCGAGGCCGCCGCCGATCAGGATCCCGACCAGGATGATGATCCAGCCGGTGGAGCCGACGCTGCCGTTCACCACCAGCAGGACGACCGTCCCGCCGACCGCGAGCGCCATGCCGGCGGCCGAGAGCTGGTTCCCGCTTCGCGCCGTGGCCGGCGAGTTCATTCGCATCAGGCCGAGCACGAACGACGCCGCGCCCATCAGCCAGACGATTCGGACGAGCGCTTCGATGGTGTCCATCGCTCAGGCCCCGGGCGCGGCTGAGCCGGCCGCGCCGCCACCGCCACCGCCACCGCCGGCCTTGTCGCCGGCCGGCGCGGTGGGGCGCTTGCGGAACATCTGGAGCATCCGGTCGGTCACGACGTAGCCACCGACGACGTTCATCGTCGCGAACGCCACTGCCACGAGGCTGAGGACCTGGCTCAGCGGCTCGGTCGCCGACGCGGCGATCAGCATGGCGCCCACGAGGACGATGCCGTGGATGGCGTTCGCCCCGGACATCAGCGGCGTGTGCAGGGTCGCCGGGACCTTGCTGATCACGGCGAAGCCGCACAGGATCGCGAGGACGAACACGGTCAATGCCGCCAGGAGCTCGGGATTCACGCGCCACCTCCGGCTGGCTCGAGCAGCTTCCTGACTGCCTCCGAGCGGATCTCCCCGCCGTGGGTGATCGTCACGGGGCCGGCAATCTCGTCGGCCGGATCCAGGTTCAACGCGCCGTCCACCAGGAGCTGGAGGAGGAGCGCCGAAAGGTTCCGGGCATAGAACTGGGAGGCGCCGATCGGCATCGTCGCCGGCAGGTTGTCGGGCGACAGGATGGTGACCAGGTTGTCGGTCACAACGGTCTCCCCGGCCTTTGACAGCTCGCAGTTGCCACCGAGGACCGAGGCCGCCATGTCGACGATGACCGAGCCGGGTTTCATCTTGGCCACGGCTTCGGCGGTCACGAGGACCGGTGGTTTGCGGCCCGGCACCTGGGCGGTGGTGATGACGATGTCCATGCCGCCGATGACCTCGTTGAGCTCGGCCTGCTGGGCCGCTCGCTCTTCTGGAGTGAGCTCCCGGGCATAGCCGCCTGCGCCGGTCGCGTCGATCTTCGTCTGCAACGTCACGAACTGGGCGCCGAGGGATTCGGCCTGCTCGCGGGTCTCCGGCCGGACGTCGTAGGCCTTCACCACCGCCCCGAGCCGCCGGGCGGTGCCGATCGCCTGCAACCCGGCGACGCCGATGCCCAGGATCAGGACGTTGGCCGGCTTGGCCGTGCCGGCAGCCGTGGTGAGCAGCGGGAAGTACCGGCCAAACGCGTCCGCGGCCATGATCACGGCTTTGTAGCCGCCGACGTTCGCCTGCGACGAGAGGGCGTCCATCGTCTGGGCCCGCGAGAGCGTTCGCGGGATGGCGTCGAGGCTGATCGCGGTCACGCCCTGCTTCGCCAGGATCGCCATGAGCTTCGGATCGAGCAGCGGCTGCAAGAGGCCAATCACGGCCTGCCCGGATCGAAGCCGCCCGGCCTCGGCCTCACTGGGCTTCTGGACGCGAACGATCACGTCGGCCTTGGCGTACAGGTCGTCGGTCGGGACGACCTTCGCACCGGCCGCCTCGAAGGCCGAGTCGGGGATCAGCGCGCCGCGGCCGGCCCCGGCCTCGACGAGGACGTCGACCCCGGCGCTCGTCAGCTTGGCCAGGGAATCGGGCACCAGGGCGACCCGGCGCTCGCCGGGCGCGGTCTCTCTGGCAACGCCGATCTTCATGGGCACCACCTGATGGGTCTGGGCCGGGAGAGTTGGAAGGCTGAGGGGTGATCGAGGGCCCGCTGTGGGCGCCGCGCCGAAGTCTATCGAGGATGCCGAGCGCGCGCGACCGATCCCGGCCGAGCGACGGATCGGGTCGGGCGACACCTAAAACGCCGGCCCGTGGCATGCTCCCCGCGTCGGGAAGGGAGCCGCTTGAACAGGTGAGGTTTCGGCCGATGGCCAAGGTCGCGCGACTCAATCACGCCGTGCTCTACGTTCGGGATGCCGCGGTGTCCGCCGAGTTCTATCGCCGCGTGTTCGGCTTCGAAGTCGTGTCCGAGGAGTTCGGGGGGCGGGCGATCTTCCTGCGGGCCGCCGGCGGGGAGAACCACCACGACCTGGGGCTGTTCTCGGTGGGCGACGATGCGCCCCGGCCGCCGCGTGGTGCCACCGGCCTGTACCACCTGGCGTGGGAGGTCCTGACCATCGAGGAGCTGGCCACAACGGCGGGCGAGCTGCAGGCGGCCGGCGGCCTGACCGGCGCGAGCGACCACGGGGTCTCCAAGTCGCTCTACGGTCGCGACCCGGACGGCATCGAGTTCGAGGTCATGTGGCGCGTCCCGGCAGCGTTCTGGGGCG
Source organism: Candidatus Eiseniibacteriota bacterium (assembly GCA_035633135.1). Taxonomy (GTDB): domain Bacteria; phylum Chloroflexota; class Limnocylindria; order Limnocylindrales; family CSP1-4; genus UBA5189. The sequence goes on along the minus strand of DASQFM010000292.1, from coordinate 6,273 downwards.
AATACGAGCAGCGCGGCGCAGTGATGCCGCTCGACCTCGACGCAGAGGTCCGCCGTTGGGGTGCCGGAGCCGCGACTGCCTGAGCCCAGCAACGGCGGCGTCCCTACGCCGCGCCGCCGGTTGCGGCGATCACCAGCGTCTGGATCCAGACGTGGCCGATGGCGCTCCAGGCGATCGAGCCGGTGCGCCAGTTGAGCCAGGCAAATGCCGGCCCGCCCAGGAACGTCGAGTACAGCTCGATCTCGGGCTTGCCGATGTGGGCGAAGACGAACGGCACCTGGACGACGATCAGGGCCAACGGCCCGATCCGGCGCAGCAGGGTGAACAGCAGGAAGCCGCGTAGGACGAACTCCGCCGGGACGAGATCGAGGATGTTGGTCAGCACGACGTCGCCGAGACCGCCTCCCGACACGCCGTAGTAGGCCCGGAACTCGGGTCGGGCGGCAAGGAACAGGATGATCGGGCTGACGACCGCGACCCCGACCGCCGCCAACCCGAGGCCCCAGCGCCAGTCGCCCAATCTGAGCCCGTAGCGGCCTGGGGCGTCACGAAAGAGCAGCACGATGACCGCGAGCGGAACGAGCCCGAACAGGATCGCGCGTTCCAGGGCCTGATACCGATTTGGCCGCGACGTCCCGGCCCAGCGCCTGGATCTCCGACGGAATGAATGCCCGGGAGTAGTCGAGCACGAATACCAGGGTGACCAGCAGCAGCGTCGTGGAGGCCCGGATCGGGAGCTCGACGCCGAACAGGCGGATCTCGCGGCGATCGCCGTCGTCGGCCGGGTAGGTGGGGCCGGTCGTGGCGCGGGTGTAGAGCGCGCGGGCCCAGGCCACGGCCTCAGCGTGGCCTGGCGCGGACGATGCTCCGGGCTCGCAGGGTGATCCGGATGAAGTCCCGAAGGTGGCGCAGAGGCCGGATGTGGCTGCCCCCGGGTCCGTAGATCGTCCGGATCGGCACCCATTCCACAGCCCACCCCTCGCGCAGGCAGACGGCGATCATCTCGACCTCGAACTCGAAGCCCTGCTCCGCGCTGTCGAGCATCGACGTCATGAGCCGGCGTCCCACGAGCCGGTACCCGGACTGGTTGTCGGGGATCGATCGGCCGAGTGCCGCCGACAGCACCACGGTCCCGAGGGAGTTGGCCAGGCGTCTCGACGCCGGCATCGACGAGAAGTCCCGCCGGCCCACGATCAGCTCCGGCGTCCGACCCGCCACCGATCCGGCCCGATAGGCGCCGACGAAGGCCGGCAGCTCGTCGGGATCATGCTGGCCGTCGCCGTCGAGGGTGATGACTGCATCGGCGAGATCCGCGAGCGCCCAGGCAAAGCCGGCCCGCAAGGCAGCGCCTTTGCCCTGGTTCGGGCTCTGCGAGAGCACCGTGGCCCCGGCCGCTTCGGCTTGCTCGGCGGTGTCATCGGCGGACCCATCGTCGACGACGAGGACGGGCAGGTGTCGCAACGCCGCTCGGACGACGTCGCCGATCCGCGGCCCTTCGTTGTGGGCCGGGATGAGGGCCAGGACGCGCGGCTGGTCGAGCGCCATCGGGCCGATCGTACGCGCCCGCGGGACTGCGAGCCATGCGGCACGGGCCACCCGCTGTCACCTGCCCGCGGCCTTCTGGCGTGGTTATGCCCGACCGATCGTCACCTGTGCGACGCCACGCCTGGGAGCATGCGCTGGATCAGTAGGTCACGCTGCTGAGGCTCGTACCGTTGAAGCGGTCGAGGTCCACGTAGCCGCTGATCCCCGGAACGGAGCCTTGGCTCGTGTACTGCCAGAAGGTCCAACTCCGGCCGCCCCAGTTCTCCGCTGGGACGCTCGGGGCCGACGAGGAAGTCCAGTGGGCCACCCACAGGATCGAATAGCCGTTGTCGGCGAACCAACGGGTGTTGCCCATGTACGTTTGCCAGAAGTTCGGGCTGGTATAGATCATCGCCCGGACGCCGGTGAGCGCGTAGACCCGGCTGAGCCAAGTCTTCACCCACTCTTGGAGCTGGCTGGCCGTCAGGTTGCCGTGGACCTCGAGATCAAGGGCAGGAACGAGCATGCCCCGCTGGAGGCCGAGCACGCTGACGAACCAGTCGGCCTCGAGGGACGCATCGGATAGCGCCGGGTTCAGGTCCGGTCGCGCGTAGTGGTAGCCCGTGAACGCGAGGCCCACGGCCCGGGCGTTCGTCTTGTTCGTGGCGTAGTAACTGTCGGTGTAGCCCCAGCCTTCGCTCGCCTTGGCAATCACGAAGCTCTTGCCGGCGTTCTTCACGCTGCTGAAGTTGACACTGCCCTGCCACCTGGAGATGTCCACGCCCTCGAGGCGGCTGGTCGATGGCGGCGTCGGGGTTGGCGTCGGCGTGGGAGTCGGCGTCGGCGTGGGTGTTGGTCCGGGGGTCGGCGTCGGCGTCGGCGTGGGGGTCGGCGGGACGCTGAACATGCCCGTCGCGGCATAGACGGGGCTCACGCCGTACAAAGATTTGACGCTGCTGCCGTTGATCTTCGTGATGATGTACCAGGAGCTGCCCGACACCGTCGTCGGGCAATCACCCGACCACGAACCGCCGGTGAGCGTCCCGGTCGCCGAGATCGTGCCGCCGCTCGCCAGCGTGGCGACGATCGAAGCCGACGTCGACGCCGAGCTGCGCAGGTTCACATTGCACTTTGCAACGTAGGTGCTGGTCGGCCCCTTGCCGACGGGGCGAGCCGCGACGCTAGCCGCGGCCGCGACCAGGACAACGATCGCCATGAGGACCGGGAAGGCACGACGGAGCGATCGATGATCCGGGCGCATGAGCTTCTCCCCAGTCGGAGCAATGTTCGCGAGGTGGGCACCTTGCCACATCGGAGGTACTCATGTCAGTAGCCTTACAGTCCTGTCAAGGCCGGCGACAGTCGCTTCGCCAAGCGGGAATCACCCGCGGGTACGAATCCGATGATCCGGCGGGCCGCGCCGCGCGCGTCTCGAGGCGAGCAGTCCGAGTGCCAGGATGCCCAGCGCGATGACCGCGAGGGCGGGAACCACCAGCGCGCCCGGGCCGCCTGCGGACGATCCGGGCGATCCGGGCGCCGCCGTCGCAGCGGCGGTCGGCGTGGGCGGCGGCCCACTGACGCCAGGCGCCTCGGATCGTGGCGCCGCGGTCGCCAGCGACGGCGACGGCGACGGGGAGGCGGCGCCCGTCGCGATGGCCCACAGGTACTCCCGCGGGGTCTGACCGGAGTCATGGATCTTCGCCGCGACCTCCGGACCGAAGTAGCGGTAGTGCCACGGCTCGTAGTCGTAGCAGACCGTGTCGAACGCCCCCTTCGGATAGCTGAGAACGAAGCCGTAGCGCCAGGCATTGGCGGCCATCCAGGCTCCGGCGACAGTCGTCGCCCAGTCGCTCAGCTCCCACGGCGCGGGACCGCCGGCGCTCTTGAAGTCGACCGCCGTGCCGACCTGGTGCTCCGAGTGGCCGGGTCGCGCGGAGACCCGGAGGGCGCTGTCGTAGCCCACCACGTCGACCCAGTGCTGGAACGTCGAGACCTGGCTGTCATAGCTCCGGTAGGCGCTCTCGACCGCGAGCGTTGCGCCGGCCGCATCGGCGTCCGCCGCAAGCCGAGCGAGGTCGTTGACGAGCAGCTTGCGGACTGAGCCGCCGCCGGCCATCCCGGCCTGGCTCACCGGCGCGAGATCCGGGGGCACGTAGGAGGACGGGACCATGAAGATCGTGTCCACCAGCGTCGTCTGCCAGTCCGCATAGTCGACCGCGGCGGCCGGCAGGTCGTCGTTGCGGCAGGCGGGCAGGGGTTCAGGTTCAGCGCTGACGGGCGCGACGGAGCCGAGTGCGAGGGCGAGCCACAGCACTGGCAGCGCCAGCCAGAACCGCGACCGGAAGCCGGCATGTCCCGGCGACCGCCGGCGCTGGCGGCGCACGAGGACCTCCATCGCCCCGAGCGTAGGGGTGGTCCGAAACGCTGGCAAGCGGCCGGCTCCGGCACGGCCAGCGGCCGGCTCACCGGCCGGCGCGCAGGCTCAGGCAGGGTCGCCGGCCGCCTCCGGCACAGCCGCGGCATAATTGGCCCGACAGCTCGAACGAACCTGGAGGGCCGCTCCCAATGCAGGAACATCCGAACGCGACGCTCGTTCGACAGATGCAGGGCTACATGGAAAGTGGCGATTGGGCCTCGCTCGACAAGCTCGCTGCCGACGACATCGTCTGGCACGAGATCGGTCGCGCCGAGCCGCGCCGTGGCAAGCAGGAGATGGCACCGCCGCCGGGCGAAGGCGAGAGCGAGTACGACATCAAGTACGACACGCACGACGTCGTGGCCAACGACGATCACACGATCGTCCTGGGGACCGCCACGGCGACGCGGAACGGGAAGTCGCTGACCTACCGGACCGCCGAGATATTCCACGTCCGCGACGGCAAGATCACCGAGCGGTGGGCGTTCTCCGACGACACCCAGCGGATCGTCGACTTCTTCGCCTGAACGACGACTGCCTCGCCCGAACGCCCCCGGGTGGACAGGATCCCGGGCAAACGGCTAGAGTTCCGGGCCTGATGAGCGCGTCGCACGGACCCTTGACCTGCGCGTGTACCTGTAGCCGGCGAGCGCCGGTCGGGTACCAGTGCGCGGGCGTCTGAGGAAGACCGCCGCTCTCTGATCCGGCCGGGCTCGCAGGCTCAGCGTCCTGCGCGAGCGCGGCCCACCCGGCTCCTGCTCACGTCGATCCGCGTGCACGGCGGACCGCCTCGCGCCTCGTCTTCCCTTTACGAGGTTCGACCGATGTCCGCATTCGCCATCGCCAGCCAGCAGCCCGTCGCCGCACCCAGGCCGCGCCTGATCGATCCGCGCGGCCAGCGCTTCGGGGCCGCGTTCTCTGCCGTGATTCTGGCGGCCGCCTTCGCGATCCAGGCGCCGCTGCTCGTTGCCGTGATCGGCGTCGCGCTGGGCGTCAGCGCCCTGCTCGGCACCCAGTACTTCATCCTCGGGCGGCCGTGGCCGCTCGTTCGGCGGGTGCTCCGGCTCGGGCCGCCGGCCGAGCCCGAAGCCGAGTTCCCGCCCCGCTTCGCGCAGGCGCTTGGGTCGGTGGGACTGCTCTTCGCCGCGGTCCTGTTCGCGGTCGGCGCGGGCGGCCTCGCCTGGCTGCCGGTCGTCGCGGTCGCCGGGTTGCAGACGGTCCTTGCCGCGACCGGCTATTGCCTCGGCTGCCGGCTGTACTTCCTGCGCTGGTACGTCCCGTCGCTCTTCGACCGGCTGGTCGCGGCCGTGCCGCGGCTGGCCCGCTGACCAACTCGTCGTTCAGACAACGGAAGGAGCAATTCGATGACCGTCTCCGGATACGCCAAGGACGTCCTCGTCGACGCCCCCTGGGCCCTCCAGCACCTCGACGATCCCGCCGTGCGTTTCGTCGAGGTCGACGTCGACACCACCGCCTACGAGCAGGGTCACCTGCCACGCGCCATCGCCTGGAACTGGACCAGCCAGCTGTCAGACGGGATCCGTCGCGACGTCGCCAGCCGCGATGACTTCAGCCGCCTCCTCTCGAAATCCGGCATCAGCCCGGACACCACCATCGTGCTGTACGGCGACAACAACAACTGGTTCGCGGCGTGGGCCTACTGGCAGCTCCGCCTGTTCGGCCACCACGACGTCCGAATCCTGAACGGCGGCCGAAGGTACTGGGTCGACCAGGGCCTGGCGACCACGACCGACGTCGTCGACCACGACGCAACCGGCTACGAGCTGCCGGAGCCCGATTTCAGCCTCCGCGCCTTCCGTGACGACATCCTGCCGCGGATCGGCGACCCGGAGCTTGCCCTCGTCGATGTCCGGAGTCCCGCCGAGTACAACGGTGAGCTGGTGGCCCCGGCGGCGGTCCCCCAGGAAGGTGCCCAGCGCGCGGGTCACATCCCCGGCGCCGCGTCGATCCCGTGGGGCCAGGCGGTCCGCGAGGACGGCACGTTCAAGGACGCCGACGAGCTCCGCGAGCTGTACCGCGCCAAGGGAATCACCGAGGATCGTGACGTGATCGCCTACTGCCGCATCGGCGAGCGATCGAGCCACACCTGGTTCGTGCTCCACGAGCTGCTGGGCTTCGATCGGGTGCGCAACTACGACGGCTCGTGGACCGAGTGGGGCAGCCTCGTCGGCGTACCGATCGAGAAGCCGAGCCTGGTCGGCGCCACCGCCTGACCGATAGCAGTCGCCGGCGCTCGCAACGGCGGTCGCCGGCCGGGACAGGGGGCCGCCGCGGGCTCCGGGCCGCGGCCGCCGCGCGCCCAGGGCCATGGC
>DASQFM010000291.1:0-3527 GCA_035633135.1 Candidatus Eiseniibacteriota bacterium | reverse complement strand
GCCAGGATGTAGGGCTCGCTGGTCAGTCGCTGGGCAATCCCGGCCACGACGGTCCCCATCGGCACGCTGGGGTCGAGGCGCAAGTCCACCCGGGTCGCGCCGTCGAGGCCGAACGCCCGCTGCGCGATCTCGATCGGCACGACGACGGTCCGGCCCGCGCCACCCAGCGGCCCCGATCCGGCCAGCAGCCCGACGATGCGGAGGGCCTCGGGCGCGCCGGTGCCCTGGATCGTGATCTGCGAGCCCAGCGTGTAGCCATCCTCAGCAGCCAGGCGTTCGCTCACGAGCGCCGCCGGCTCATCGGGTCGGGCCAGCGCCGAGCCGGCCACCAGCCGCAGGTCGTGGAGGCCGGCGTAGGCCGGCGGATCGATGCCCAGGATGGTGACGGCCGCCGCCGTGGCGCCGGCCGGCGATCCGGCAAGGAAGGTCCGGCGTTCGATGGAGGCGGCTGCGTCGACCACGCCGGCGGTCCCTCGAACGGCCTCGACGGCCTCGCCGGACAGGCCATCCTCGAGGAAGGCCGAGACCCGGAGGTCGGCCCGGCCGACCACGTCGTTGACCGTGCGATCGACCGCCGCGTCAAGCGCGGCGCTGAGCGTCAGCGAGGCGGCCAGAACGCCGACACCGATCCCGACGCCGAGGATGGTCAGCAACGAGCGGAGCGGCCGCGAGGTGAGAGCCCGCCAGGCCAGGCGATCCATCGGTCGCCGGCTACAGGCCGATCTGGGCCAGGCGCGAGATCAGCGGCGTCGCGGAATGGTCGGTCCGCCGGCCGAGGACGATCTCGTCGCGGATCCGCCCGTCGCCGATCACCAGCACCCGATCGGCGTAGGCGGCTGCCCTGGCGTCATGGGTCACGAGGACGATCGTCTGGCCGCCCTCGGCGCACGATCGCCACAGCGCATCGAGCAGGTCGCCACCGGTCGAGTAGTCGAGGTTGCCGGTCGGCTCGTCGGCCAGCAGGACCGACGGTCGGGTCACGAGCGCGCGGGCGATGGCGACGCGCTGCTGCTCGCCGGCCGAGAGCTGGTCCGGGCGGCTCCGCTCCTTGCCGACGAGGTCGACCGTCGCGATCACCTGGCGGACGCGCTCCTTCAGCTCGCCCCGCGAGAAATCGTGACCGGCAATGGTGAACGGGAGGCCGATGTTCTCGCGAACGTTGAGCAGCGGGATCAGGTTGAACGCCTGGAACACGAAGCCGGTGCGCTCGCGCCGCAGCCGCGTCGCCTCGCCGTCGGACAGGCCGCTGATGTCGCGACCCTCGAAGACGACGGTTCCGCTGCTGGGCCGGTCCAGCCCTCCGAGCATCTGGAGCAGCGTGCTCTTGCCCGACCCCGACGGACCCATCAGGGCCACGAACTCGCCGGCTTCGACCGACAGCGAGACACCGCGCAGGGCTTCTACGCTGGTATCGCCGACCTCGTAGCGCTTGGTGAGGTCGTGAGCTTCGAGGATGGGCGGCATTCGATCTCCGCTGGGCGGGCGGGCACCCGTTGCGGCGGGCGCGGAGGTGGGACGGATTGCGGTGACCATCATCGTGCCCGATCAGCCACCGAAAAATGTCTCGGTGACGGTGCCGACGATCGTCTCGACGAGGCCCTGGGTCTCAACGGGATCGACGACCTGCAGGCCGCCCGCACCGTCGGGGGCGCGCTCCGAGCCGTCGAACCGCGGCCGGAATGGCGGGATGCCGGTGAGAACGGGTTCGACCCGGCCGACCCTGACCTCGAGGGGGGTGGGGTTCGGCGTCGGCGTGGGGGTTGGAGTCGGCGTGGGCGTTGGTGTCGGGGTCGGCGTGGGGGCGGCCTTTGGCGCTGGCTTGGGGGCCGGCTTGGTCGTCGTGCCGCCGCCGGACCCGCCGGACCCGCCGGACCCGCCCGACCCGCCGGAAGAGCCGCCGCCGCCGCATTTCTGAGCGAAGATCACGGTCCAGACGTGGAAGCCGTCGGCACTCTTGTAGGCCCCGACACCGATGTGGTCCCAATTCCCGAGGATGTTGGCCCGGTGCCCCGACGAGCCCATGAAGCCGTCGAAGACCGCGTACGTCGCCGAGTCATCCGGGTAGTTGTTGCGGCCGATGTTCTCGCCCGCGCCGACGTAGCAGTAGCCGGCCGCGCTGAGCTGGGTGAAGGCCGTCGCGCCCTCCGGCGTCGTGTGGCTGAAGTAGCCGCGGTCCGACATGTCCTGGGATCGCGAGCGGGCAACGGCGGTGAGGGTCCCGTCGCCGATCAGGGCGTTCAGCCCGGCCGACGCGCGGGTCTGGTTGGTGAGCGTGACCAGGAGGCCTTCATCGCCGCCGGAGAAGCCGGGTTCCCAGGCCCGCACGACGCCGGGGGCGAGGAGTCCCACGAACAGCGTCGCGGCGAAGGCCCGCCGCAAGAGGCGGGATCGCCGCCAGACCAGCGCCGGGGCCGCCGAGCGGGCGGCGGCGGGTGCGGCCGAGCGGGCGGCGGCGGGTGCGGCCACGGGCGTCGGTACAGCCTGAAGCGAAGAGGGGTAATCCATCGGAACCGAACCGTACCCGTGGAATCAGCCCCGGACCGCGCCTCCGAAGGTCCGGATTCGGCATGGCGTCAGTACCGGTACCCGCACCGGACTGCACCAGACCGCACCACGCCATTCACCCCCAGTGACGCCGGCACCGCCGCCGCGGTGGCCCGGCTGTGGTACTCGCGCGGTTCGGTGGCCCCCGATGTGGAACTCGCCATTCGGTGGCCCCCGATGTGCACCTGTGGGCACCATTTCGACGTGGTTTCCTCGGCGATCTGGCCTTTGGACCCAGGCCGACGTCGATTTGTGCCCGCTTGCGTACCAACGCGACGACCTTGAGGTCGAATGGAGGCTCCGCCAGCTCGTGCTGGGACGAAAGTCGTCGAGATCGTGCTCCCCGGCGCACATTTCGACGAGGTCCCCGCCTCGGCAGCCTTCCGGTGCGCGCAACCACGTCGGAGTGGTGCGCTAGCCAGCACATCCGGGGATCTAACCAGCTCGCGGGCTCCGTTCGCGGCCACTGGCGGCCCTGACCAGCCCCGATGGAGTCGGCAGTGACCAGGCGGCCCTCGGCACCCGGCGGCCCCTATTCCGGGTACACTCCCGGACCGGCGCCCACCCTCGACGGCACGCGTGGCGATGCGACCTCGCCGCGCCCGGAACCTTGGTGGCCTTAGCTCAACAGGCAGAGCAGCGGATTGTGGATCCGCAGGTTACGGGTTCGACCCCCGTAGGCCACCCCAACAACCTCGGCGCCGAGCCAGATTGAACCGGCGACCCACCGCACAGGCAGAACACCCGCCGGCCCCGGTGCCTGCCTTTCCTACGGGCCGCCGGGGATCAGCCAGACCGGGTAATCGCGGACGTTCTCCGGGCTGCCGTCCCTGGCCGAGAAGGCGTAGACCCGCAGGTTGCCCCACTGGGCGGTGTCGTTCGAGTACGGCAGCGTCACGTCGAAGGTCCCCCAGCAGCCCGTGCCGCACGTTGCCATGACGTGCTCATCCGCCACCGTCCGGCCGGATCCGTCGAGGATTGAG
>DASQFM010000290.1:0-10476 GCA_035633135.1 Candidatus Eiseniibacteriota bacterium | reverse complement strand
CGCTCCACAGCACGTTGTCGGCTACCAGGAGCGCGCCCGGGGCCAGCCGAGGCGTCAGCGCCTCTAGGTAGTCGACGTATTCCTGCTTGATCGCATCGACGAAGGCGAGATCGAATGGACCGGCCAGGGCCGGCTCTCGCGCCGCCAAGGCCTCGAGCGCCTTGGCCTGGACGATCGTGATCCGCTCGTCGCCGACGCCGGCGCGGCGCCAGAACGCCCGCGCCCGGCCCGTTCGCTCGGCGTCCGGGTCGATGGTGACGATCGAACCGTCCGCCGGCTGGGCGAGGGCCATCCAGAGCGTGGAGTAGCCGATGGCCGTGCCGATCTCGGCGATCCGCGGCCGGTTCGCAGCGAGGGCGGCGAGGACCCGCCCGCTCGCCCGATCGAGGATCGGGATCCCTTCCGGACCGGCCGCCGCTTCCATCTCGACCAGCACCGGGTGTGGCGGCCCGGCGATCGCCTCGATCCAGTCGAGGTCCCGCTGGTCCGGCAGCCAGGACGCATCCCCCTTCATCGGCTCAGACCAGCAGGCCCGCGCCGAAGTACAGGCCCGCCGCGAGGATCGTCCCTGCTGCGATCGTGCCCAGCTCGATGTACAGCAGACCCGTGGCCGACTCCATCGAGCGTGTCCGCGCCGTCTGCAGCGCCGCCCAGCTCACGATCAGCGGGAAGAGCAGGCCCACGATCAGGCGGAGCCACACGAACAGGGCCCACGCGCCGCCGAGGGCGGCGAAGCCGGGGGCGCCGGCCGGCCCGGCGCCCGACGCGGTCCAGATCAGGAAGAGCGCGACCTGGACGGCCACGATGAGCCCGATCGCCCGGGCGAACAGCACGAGCGGCGCCTCCCCCAGGTGCGGGGTGACGAGATACCAGTGGCCGAGGATCATCGCCGCCCAGACTCCGCCGGTCGCTCCGGCAAGGAGGGTCAGCTGGAGGACGAGCAGCGCCACGCCGACCGGGCCGCCGCCCCACGACAGGCCGGCAAGCAACAGGATCGCGGCGCCAGTCAGGAGGCCCCCAAAGGCCACGGGTCGGGCGCCTCGGCCGGCGAAGATCGCGACCGTGTAGACCGCCGCGAGACCGCAGAACGCCCAGAGCGCCACGCGCCGGGCGGCATCCCAGCCGGGATCGGCGACGATGGGGGAGCCGGCCGAAACCACCGGCAGCGCGCCGTCCGAGGCGACGGCAAGGAGGCCGAAGACCACCGCGCACAGTGCCGTGAAGCCGAGGTAGCCGCGGGTCGCGGCGGTGCCCAGCCGACCGGCGACGACGGCCCCGAACGAGCCCAGCGCGAGCGCCGTCAGCACCGTCCAGTTGATGAACGCGAGGTTCTCCGCGATCCGCTCGGCTGGCACGTGGCCGAGTGTAGCCCGCAGATCCGGAACATCCGGCCGGGCGGCCAGGATCCGGACGGCTAGGATTTCGGGCGGAGGTGTGTCAATGGCGCTAGGGACGACCATCACCTGGTACGGGCATTCGTGCGTCGAGGTCGCGACGCCGGGCGGGGGGACGGTCCTGTTCGATCCGTGGTTCGGCAATCCCCGGAGCCCGAGGACAGCAGACGCCGTCGAGCGCTGCGACGTGATGCTGGTGACCCACGGCCACCACGACCACATCGGCTCCGCGCCGGGCCAGGTTCGCGACGCGGACGCCCTGGCCATCGCCCGCCGCACGAAGCCGGCCTGGCCGTGCATCCACGAGCTCAGCCTGTGGCTCGAGGATCGCCTCGCCGGCGCCGGCGTCGAGGTGATCGGCATGAACAAGGGCGGCACCGTCGAGACGCGCGGCCTGCGCATCACGATGACCACGGCCGATCACTCCGCCGGTGACTGGTCGGTCGCGGGCGAGGGTCCGCTCTACCTCGGCGAGGCCGCGGGCTTCGTCGTCGAGCTCGAGGACGGCCGCCGGCTCTACCACGCCGGCGACACCGCGCTGTTCGGTGACCTGCGCCTGATCGGCGAGCTCTACCGGCCCGACCTGGCGATGCTCCCGATCGGCGGCCACTACACCATGGGACCCAGCGAGGCCGCGGCCGCGGTCGAGCTGCTGGGCGTGACGGAAGTGCTGCCACTCCACTACGGGACCTTCCCGATCCTCACCGGCACGCCGGAGGCGCTCCGCGCGGCCCTGTCGGATCGCGGCCTCGGCGGGATCACCGTCCACGCGCCGGAGCCCGGCGGCTCCGTCGTCCTGGACCCCTACTGATCGGACGTTCGGGCGGCCCAGGGACCCCTGCCCACGGCTCCGCCGCCGAGGGTCCCGCCGCCGGCAGGACGAACGGGTGAGTGCATTCCGACACCGGCTCTGGCCTCATGACTGCCTCCGATCGACAGTCGAGGTCGCATGCACCCTGCTCCCACGCCGAACGACGTTGCGCGCGATCCGATCCTTGATGGCCGCGACAGCCTCCGCCTCGTCAGGCTCCGCCTCGCGCTGACGTTGATCGCGGTCGCGATCCTGCCGGTCGTCGCCGTCGCGCCGCTGGTCCGTGCCGTCGCCGAGGACGCCCGCATGGCGCACCACCAGCGGCTGGACACGGAGGCAGGCGTGACAGCCGCCGTTCTCGATCGTCAGCTGGACGCCATCCATGCGATGGCGATGGACCTCCTCGCGGACCCGGCCATCCAGGCGGCCGTCGCGGACCCTGCCACCCCGGAGGCGCGCGTCCTCGCGGAAACGCGGCTGGCGCAGTTGACGACGAGCGCCTCCGCCGCGGTGACCGGGGCAGCGTTGCTCCGCGGCAGCGAGGTTCGGGCGGCGGTCGGCGATGCCGCCCGCGCCACCACGTCCACGGCCCCCGATCCGGCCGCTCCAGCTTCGGCGGCTCCGGGCTCGGACGAGGACGCGGCTACGGACGCGGCAGCCGCCGCCGATGGGGTCCCGGTCGCCGCGGTGGCCCCATCCGCGGCCTTCGAGCTGCTGCCAGGCAGCGACACCGAGGAGCCGGCCGTGCTCGTTCGGGCCGGCACCGGGACCGCCGACCCGCAGCCCATCCAGATCGTCGCCACGGTCTCGCTGGCGGACCTGTTCGCCTGGGCCGCCCCGCCGACCGCGATTCCGGGTGAATCGCTGACGCTGGTGACGACATCCGGCGCCGTGCTCGCCGCGATTCGTTCCCCCTTCAACCCGGTCGCCCTGCCGGGCCAGCTGCTCGACCTCCTGACCCAGGCGGCACGGGACTCGGACGGTCGCCGGACCATCGACGTCGAGGGCCTTCGCGACCTGTCGGTTCTCGCGAACGCGCCGATCCCTGTCGGGGCGTTTCCGGTTTCAGCGCTCGTCGCTCTCCTCGCGCTTGTCCTGCTGCTCGCCGGGTTCACCCTCTGGATGGCGCGCCAGATCGTCCGGCCGGCTGCGCAGCTCGAGGCGTCCCGCTCCCGCCTCCGGGAGCTGTACGAGAGTGCTCGCGAAGCAGCCCTGGTCGACAGCCTCACCGGCCTCGGCAACCACCGGGCATTCCATGAAGGGCTCGCGCGCCTGGTCGAAGGATCGCAGCGCTACAAGACGCCGTTTGCCCTGGTGCTCCTCGACGTCGACGAGTTCAAGACCGTGAACGACACCCGCGGCCATGCCGTCGGCGATCAGCTGCTGGCGCAGATCGGAGAGCTGATCCGGCTCACGATCCGACAGACCGACTTCGGCTTCCGGATCGGCGGCGACGAGTTTGCGGTGCTCCTGCCGCACGTCGATGCCGAGGGCGCTGCCCGCGTCGCCACGCGGTTACTGCGGCGGGGCCTCGACGGCCGCTCCTCGGGCGCCTACCAGGCCCCAATCTCGTTCTCCGCGGGGGTGACCGCCTGCCCCGACCTCGGCTCGACCCGACTCGAGCTGACGGCCCAGGCCGATGCCGCGCTCTACCGAGGCAAGCGGTCCGGCCGGACCGTAGTGACGATCTACGACGCCGCGACAGATCACGGCCACGTCGACGAAGGCATGCGAGCCGAGCTGTCGAGCGCGATCTCGGCGGTGATCGCGTCCAATGCCCTGACCCCCGTCTACCAGCCGATCGTCGAGCTCGCCACGGGTCGGATCCTTGGCTACGAGGGCCTGGTCCGAGCGCCGCACGAATCCACCTTCCCCAACACCGGCGCGCTGTTCGACGCGGCCGAGGTTGCGGGTCGCGTGTCCGACCTCGATCGGGCAGCCCTGGACGTCGTGCTGCGCGGGGCCAGCGAGATCCCCGATGAGATGAGCATCAGCCTGAACGTCTCGCCACGGACGATGGAGTCGGTCGATTTCAGCGCCAACGCCCTGCTCGGGATCCTGCGCCGCCACGGGATGCGACCCAATCGCGTGATCCTGGAGCTGACCGAGCGCGAGGCGGTCCGCGACATCGATCGCCTCCGGGAGGCGGTCCGCGGAGTGCGGGAGGTTGGGGTCCGGGTGGCCGCCGACGACGTTGGCGCCGGCAACGCGGGCCTTCGCCTCCTGAGCCAGCTGCCATTCGACGTCATCAAGATCGACCTCTCACTCGTCCAGGGCGCCCGCCAGGACCAGACGCTGTCCGTCTTGACGTCGCTCGTCGAGATGTCGGCGCGGTGGGGGGCGATGACGATCGCCGAGGGGGTCGAGACGCCGGGCCAGCTGCGAACCATTCGCCAGCTCGGGATCAGCGCCGCCCAGGGCTACCTGCTCGGCCGGCCCGGGCTCGAGCTCGACCTGACCTGGGTCGACCTGGACGCGCTGGCCAGGGACGAAGGTGCCCCCGGCCGTCGCGGCATCGAGCACGGCGCGCTCCGTGGCGCAGCGGACGGTCCCTTCAGCAGCAGTGCCGCCGATCAGCCGTCCGACGAGGGGCTCTCCCCGCTGCGCAGACGGGCCATGGCGTTCCGGAAGACCTCGAAGGTATCGAACGAGTAGAGGACGAACGTCGCCCGGGTGACCGAGGCGCTGGCTTGCAGGGCAACGCCCACGGCCGTCAGCGCGACTGCCGCGGCCGCCTCGATCGGATAGCCATATACCCCGCAGCTGATCGCCGGAAGCGCGATCGAGCGGGCGCCGACCTCGTCGGCCCGCGCCATCGCGGATCGGTAGGCGGACTCGAGGAGCTCGGATTCGCCCCAGTCGCCGCCGTCCCACACGGGACCAACCGCGTGGATGACCCAGCGGGCGGGCAGGATGCCGGCGACGGTGACGACCGCCTGGCCGGTCGGCAGGTACCGATCGGTGCCGTAGCGCTCCTCGAGGTCGTGCAGGATTCCCGGCCCGCCGGTGCGATGGATCGCGCCGTCGACGCCACCGCCGACGGCGAGGGCCGAGTTGGCGGCATTGACGATCGCGTCGGCGGCGATCCGGGTGATGTCGCCCTGGGCGACCTCCATGACGCGGCCGTCGGCAACCTCGACCCACGAGCCGGCGGTCATGGCCAGCTTAGTGGTGTAGCTCGGATATTCGGTGATGTATTCACGCCGCCTCGGACAGTCGGCTGACGTCTCGTATCGCCAGTCGCCTGATCACGATACGGTGTTGCATACCGACGGCTCTTGAGCAGTTACCCCAGGAACAGGTCCACGCTCGGGGCGACGGCGCCGATGATGAGCACGAAGACGTAGGCCAGGACCATCAGCCCGCCGGTCCGCAGGTGGAGCTGGACGTTCTGGCCCATGACCGCCATCAGGCCGTACGGGTTCTCGTAGTTCGGGGTGAGGCCGGCGGCGACCCGGCGAGCGAGCGGGATCGTCAGCAGGGCGATGAGCGCCGGGATCGGCAGGACCCCGATGACGACGCCCACGACGATCACGCCGTAGGCCGCCCCGACGGCCAGCCGATAGCCCAGCACGATCGTCTCGCGCGAGAAGCGGACCGGCATGGTCCGCTTGCCGGCGTGAGCGTCGCCGCGCCGATCCGGGATCTCGTTGACGTACAGGATCAGGGCCACCAGCAGGGCGATCGAGATCGACGCCACGAACGGCTCCCACGACAGCGTCCCCCCGGTCTGCACGGCGTATGCCCCGAGGAGCATGAGCGGCCCGAACCCGACGGCGACGGCGATCTCGCCGAAGCCGCGATAGACGAGCTTGAGCGGCGGCGCGGTGTACCCCAGGCCGACAATGAAGCCGACCACGCCGATGACGAGCAGGGCCGGCGACCCGTGGCGTGCCAGCAGGACGAACCCGATCGCCGCGCCGGCGATGTAGAACGCGGTCGCCAGGGTGGCCATCTGGCGCAACGAGACCAGGCCGTACTGGATGACCCGTGAGCCGCCGCTGAACTGCGTCGGGGTGACGTTCGCGTCATCGGCGCCCTGGGTGGAGTCGAACACGTCGTTGGACACGTTGATCGCCAGCTGGACGAACGACGCCCCGACCACGGTCAGGATGGCGGCGACGAGGTCGAACGCGCCCCGGGTCGCGGCGATGAGGATCCCCAGCAGGACCGGGACGATCGTCGCCGTCAGGAACGGCAGTCGGGTCGTCCGGAGCGTGAGCATCCCGAACGACAGGCTCGGCTTGACCGGCGTGCCTCGCTCGCGGGAGAGCGCGTCGAAGTAGGCCCGCGACCTGCCCGTGGAGCGCTCCGAATACTCGAAGAACGGGACCTCGGCCTCGTCCCAGCCCCAGGCCTGCTCGCCGTTCAGCGTCAACGCATCGCCTGTGGCGGTCGCTCGCCCCCAGACCGTCACATGGCGGCGCTCGTCGTAGCCGTAGCCGGGCTGCGGTCGGATATGCGAGCCTGTCAGCGACAGCTCGCGATCGGTCGGGACGCCGAGACCCGCCGTCGGCGAGAACCGCGCGGTCAGGGCCGTCGGGTCGATCGTCGCCTCGACGGCGACGCTGGTGGGATAGCCCGCATCGTCGACCCAGGTCAGGATCTGGTACGGGTAGGTGGCCAGCTTGTCGAGACCGACGCGGGCGTCGATCTCCGGGGTGTTGCGCATCAGGCGGCCTCCTCGCCGAGCTCGGTGACGACCGGTGCGCTCGCGGCGTTCCCGTCGGCCCAGTACAGGACGCGGCGCGGAGTGATCTCGATGAGCGCCCGCTCGAAGAACAGGGGCAGGGCCACGCGGGCCTTGAGGAACAGCACGATCGCCGGCTCCTTGGCCTCCCAGATCGGCAGCAACCGTTCCCAGCCGCTGTGCGGGTCCGCATCGATGACCCTGGCGTCGCCCTGGACCAGGGCCCGGTCGGTCCGCCCGCCGACCGCGATCGGGTCCGTGATCGCCAGCGACACCTTCGGGTTCGCCTTGATGTGGTCGAGCTTCCGGCTGAACAAGGTCGACGAGGTCAGGTAGACGCGTTCGCCGTCCCACAGTGGGATGAGCGGATAGGTGACCGGGCGTCCAGCCCCATCGACCACGCTGAGCTCCCCCACGAGCGCGGTCTCCAGGAGTTGCGCGACCGGCGGTGGAACCGTAACGATGGCAGTCTCCCCGTGCAGGATCTCTAATGCTACTTCACTGTAGCATGTTTCTAGAGGTCGACGCGCGCGCCCGCACGTCGGTGCTCAGCAGTGCGCCCCTTGTCGCCGATCACCGTTCAGACATGCGCGTACGGTACGGCCGATGGCAACGGTCCGCCCCGCCCCACCGCTCCTCGACCCGCCGCGGCACGACATCCGGTTGGGTGCCCACCGCCCGGCGCGCCGGTGGTGGCTGATTCGGGTCACGACCGCGATCGTGGTTGGTCTCGCGGTCGCGATCGCCGTCGACCTCGCGCGCGGCGGCGTGACGGCGACCTGGCTGCGGTACGCGGGCGCGCTCGCGTACGACGCCCGCGGCGAGCGGATCGAGATCCGGCCGGGGCACGCCATATATCTCGACTGCCGCGGCAGCGGCTCGCCGACGCTCGTGCTCGAGGCCGGGATGGGCTCGGACAGCGCGACCTGGAGCCCGGTCCACGACCAGCTCGCCGCGATCTCGCGAACCTGCAGCTACGACCGGACCGGTCGCGGACGCAGCGACGGCGGCCCCGCCGGGGATCTCGCCGGGATGTCGAGCGAGCTCAGCGCCGTGCTCGCAGCGTCCGGCCAGCACCCGCCGTACGTCGTCGTCGGCCACTCGCTCGGGGCCGTCATCGCCCGTGTCCACGCAACGCTGGAACCCGAGGCTGTCGCAGGCCTCGTCCTCATCGATGGCTTCGACCCGGACATCTTCGACGGGCGCATCCTGCCCCTCCTGGGGCCGCTGCGGGACGAATACGTCGGCCACACCGCCGGGCTGTGGGACCTCGTCGCATCGGTCGAGGGGATCGACGTGGACCGGAGCCGGATGCAGCTGGCGAAGGCGCGGGTCGAGGGGCTCCCATTGGAGGTGGTCATTGCGCCCCGCGCCGACGAGCGGCTCGACGCCGCCGCGAACGACCGGATCGCCGCCTCGGTCGCTGCCGGCTACGAGGAGCTCTCGCCCGGCCGGGTCACGTTCACGATCGCGTGGCGGGCCGGCCACATGGTCCAGTTCGATCGGCCCGAATACGTCGTCGAAGCCGTCCGTCGGATCGTCGCCGTCGTGCGCGGCTGACCGGTCAACCTGCTCGACGATGGCCGCGTTGTCCTGGCCCCGGGCAGGTCGAGTCGCTCACGAGGCACCACGATCCGACGTCATTCGTTCTGGGCGTCGTGGCACCGACAATGCCATTCCGAACCGGCGGCGGGACGGCTGCCTCCTCGGGGTCGACGTCCGGTTCGTCGCCTAAACAAGAGGGCGCGCGGATAGATTTGTTAGTGAGTATTTAGGGCCCACAGGTCGCCGAGCGCGCCGCCGTCGGCCGTGCCGCCGAAGAGCACGAGGCGGTCACGGATGGGGTCGTCGATCAGGCTGGCACCCCAGCGAGGCGGAGGCACCTCGCCGGAGACTGGCAGCGGGCTGAAGGTGCCGGTCGCATCGGGGAGCTGCCACGCGTCGGCCAGCGCCGTCTTCTCGATCCCCCGGCCACCGAGGATGATCGTGGCCTGGGCGTGGCGCGCCACGGCCGGCAGGTTGCGCGCGGGCGGAAGGTCGCCGCCGACCTCGCTCCAGGTGTTGGTGGGTCCCCCGCCGCCGCCCGGCGTCAGCGTCCACAGGTCGCCCAGCGCCGCGACGCCGGTCGTCTGGCCACCGTACAGGGCGAAGGTGCCGTCCGATCGCCACCAGCACGTCTGCAGGCATCGCTCGATCGGCCCATTGCCGGCCGGTGCTTCATCCGACCACATTCCAGCAGCGAAATCGTAGGCGTGGCTGTCAGCGAACCGGATCCCGTCCTCGGTGAAGCCGTGGGACATCCACAGCCGCCCGTCGGGTCCGAGCGCCGCGCAGGTGCCATAGCGCGGGACCGGGACGCTGCCGGCCGCCGGCAGCAGCGACCATCGGTCGGCGGCCGGGTCGTACAGCCACAGGTCGTTGAAGAAGGCACTGCCTGCCTGGCCGGCGAAGATCACGAGGCCCCGCCCCGGGATCCAGACGCCCTCGTGACCGAACCGCGGCAGCGGCGCATCGCCGGCCGGCGAACGCAGCTGCCAGGTATCGCTGGCCAGGTCCAGGGCCCACAGATCGCCGAAGACCGTCGCCCCGTCCCGGCCGCCGAAGAGATACGCGGTGGCGCCGGCCTCGTCGACCGTCAGCGTGTGGTCCTCACGGGCGGCCGGCGATTCCCCGGTCGTCACGATGCCGGCCCACGCTCCACCCGGCAGCGGGGTCACCGGTGCGAGCGACGGAGGTTCTGTCGGCCTCTCGGTCGTGGCCGCAGGCGGCGGCGCCGGGCTGCCACTGGCGCCAGTCGCCGATGGGCTGGAGGTGGCGCCAGTGCTGCAAGCCGCGACCAGGAGCACCGCCGTCACAACGGCAGCCCACGGGATAGGTCGGTCGGTCAGCCGAGGATCACCGACTGACCGCATCAGGCCATCCCTGCCAGGGCGCCGAGCCGCTCGGTCAGCCGGACGTTCTCGGCGTAATCCACGGGCACGTCGATGACCGCCGGGCCGTCGACATCCAGCGCGCGCTTGAGCGTCGGGTACAGGTCGTCAGCGGATTCGGGCCGGAACCCGGCGATCCCGAACGAGCGGGCGTAGTCGACGAAGTCGGGGTTGCCGAACTCGACCCCGAACGGCCGCCCGAACTCGTTGCGCTGCTTCCAGTCGATCAGGCCGTAGCCGTCGTCGCGCCAGACGACGACCGTGATGTTCGCCCCGATCCGCTTCGCGGTCTCGAGCTCCTGGCTGTTCATGAGGAACCCGCCGTCGCCGCAAAGGGCCACGACCTTGCGGTCGGGATGGACGAGCGAGGCGGCGATGGCGCCCGGCACGCCGATGCCCATGGCCGCGAAGCCGTTGCTGATGATCACCGTGTTTGGCTGGTAGGTGGGGAAGAGGCGCGCGACCCAGATCTTGTGGGCCCCGACGTCGCTGACGACGATCCCGTCCTCCGGCAGCACCTGCCGCAGGTCGAAGACCGCCTTCTGGGGCTTGACCGGCCACCCGCCATCCGACTCGTTGGCGCGGAGGTCGGCCAGGATCGTCTCGCGCAGGCGGCGAGCCTGGTCGTCGGCGGCCAGCGGCGCCCTGCCC
>DASQFM010000289.1:0-15134 GCA_035633135.1 Candidatus Eiseniibacteriota bacterium | reverse complement strand
AGATCACCGGTCGGTCGCTGCTGCGGCCCTGAGCCCGGGCGCCGGGTTCACTCCTGCCAGGAGCCCGGATGGGTCGGATTGCCTGGGGCTCGCACTGCCGGTCGCCACAGGTGCCCCGGCGGGGCTGCGCTCCCGCCCGTGCTACGATCCCTCGCCGTCCCCGAGGAGGTCTCCCACGTGAATCCTGCCCTGGCCGCTGGCCAGCTGATCGTCAGTGCCGCGCTGATCCTTGCCATCCTCCTGCAGTCTCGCGGCTCGGGTCTCGGCGGCACTTTCGGTGGCGATTCGGCGGTCTACCGGAGCCGCCGGGGCATCGAACGCCGGCTATGGCAGTTCACACTGGCCCTGATCGTCCTCTTCAGCCTCTTCTCGCTGACCGCGTACGTCCTCTCGGGCGGGGGCTGAGCCGCCGCTCCGCGTCGCGTCTGGCAGTCGGATGACCGTTCGCGAGCGCGCTCTGATCACCGGCCTCTCGGTTGCCCTCATCGTCCTGACCGGGGCGCTGATCGGGCCATCGTTCACGCCGGCGAGCGAAGCGGTGGCGCCGTCCATGCCGGCCCCGCGACCATATGTCGAAGGCGTTCTCGGCCATGCGACCAACGCGAGCCCGTTCGGGGCCCGTTCGGCCGCCGATCGCGATCTCGTCGCCCTTGTGTTCCGCGGGCTCGTCCGGCTGGGCCCGGGCGACTCGATCGTGGGGGATCTTGCCGAGCGCTGGGACGTCGATGAGAAGGGCTCCACCTGGACGTTCCACCTGCGGTCCGGCATGCGCTGGCAGGACGGCGAGCCCATCACCGCCGAAGATGTGGTCTTCACCATCGGAGCCTTGAGCGACCCGGACTACATCGGCCCGGGGGCCGAATCCTGGCGCGAGGCGACCGCCACCGCGATCGACGCACTCACCGTATCGCTGACGCTGGCAACGCCGCTCGGCGGATTCCTGCAGGCCGCCACCCAGCCGATCGCGCCGGCCCACCTGCTGTCGTTCGTCCCCGCGGCCCAGCTCGCGACCGACGCGTTCGGACGGCGGCCCGTTGGGTCCGGCTCGTTCCGGCTCGTCGCCCTCGACGGGTCGCATGCCGTTCTCACCGCCTGGTCGCCGGCCGAGCTCGATGCCCCGGGTCCCGGCGCCAACGAGAGCCAGGCTGCGGCGACAGACTCGCTCGGGACGCCCGGGCCGAGCGGTCCGGCTGCCGAGCCGGCGCCGTACCTCCCCGGGATAGAGTTCGACTTCTTCGATACGGTCGACGACCTGCGCGCCGCGTGGCAGCGCGGCGCGATCGATGGCGCCTCCGGCCTCCAGCCGACCGATGCGCGGGCCCTGGCGACGACCGGCGGCGCCCGCCTGGTGCGCTATCCCGGCTCCAACCTGACCGCGGTGGTGCTGAACCTGCGAACCGGCACGTCGCAATTCGGGGCCGACGTCAACGTTCGCAAGGCGCTGTTCGAGGCGATCGACCGCGACGCCATGGTCAGCGACGTCCTGGCCGGGCTCGCCGTCCGGGCCGACACCCTCATCCCGCCGACGTCGCCGCTGTTCGATGCCGCCTCGTCGCCGCAGGTCGCGTTCGACGCGGAGGCCGCCAGGACGGCCCTGACCGATGCCGGCTGGACGCTGTCGGACGCGAACTGGGTGCCCAAGGGTGCGAGCGAGCCGCTCGCCTTCGACCTCCTGAGCCCCGAGGAAGCCGCGAACCCGGTCGCCTACGCCATCGCCGAGATCATCGCCCAGGCGTGGCAGGCCCTGGGGCTCAAGGTGACCCATGTCGCCCAGGCGCCGGCCCAGCCGCTGGCCGAGCGGCTCCGGAACAGCGACTACGTCGCGGCCGTCCTGCCCCTCGCCGTGGGGCTCGATCCGGATCTGTATCCGATCCTCGCCTCCAGCCAGACGCGGAAGGGCGGCTCCAACGTCTCCGGCATCCAGGACCCGGCCCTCGACAAGCTCCTTGCCGCCGCCCGCGCCCCGGGCACCGACGAGGTCCGGAAGGCCGCCTACGCCGCCCTCCAGGCCCGGCTCGCGGAGACCCTCTACATCCTGCCGATCGCCTTCCGGGACGACTACGTCGTGCTCAGAAACACGGTCCTGGGACCCACTCCGCGGCGCCTCGGGACCTCCGGGGACCGGTTTTGGGATGTGCTAACATGGCGCCTCGCCGACGGCCTGTGACCCCGTTTGGATCGGCCGATGGATCCATGCCGAGGTGGCGAAATTGGCAGACGCGCTAGCTTCAGGAGCTAGTGCCCGCAAGGGCGTATGGGTTCAAGTCCCTTCCTCGGTACCACCCCGTCGTCTCCCTCCGGATCCCCCGAATCGCCAGGCGATGCACCTGTTGCCCAGGTGGCGGAATTGGTATACGCGTACGTTTGAGGGGCGTATGAGGCAACTCATCCGGGTTCAAGTCCCGGCCTGGGCACCACCTCCCCGCTCCTGACGCCCGCCCATCCCCGGTCTGCGGACTCCCGGTCGCTGCGCCCGCGGGGCAGTGAGGTCCATGCGATGAAGATCGGCATCGTCGTCCCCCAGGGCTGGACCGGTGAGTACGCCGGCTTGCCGCCGGATCTTGCGTGGGCCAGGACGAGGGCTGTAGCAACCCAGGCGGAGGCGCTGGGATTCGAGTCGATCTGGCTGTTCGATCACTTCCACACAGTGCCGGAGCCGACCGATGAGCTGACCTTCGAATCGTTCACCTCCCTCTCCGCGCTGGCCGCGCTCACCACTCGCGTTCGCTTGGGCCACGTCGTGATCTGCAGCGGCTACCGCAACCCGGCACTGGTCGCCAAGATGGCCGGAACCCTCGACGTCATCAGTGGCGGGCGCTTCGAGATCGGCATCGGGGCGGGCTGGAAGGAAGACGAGTGGCGCGCCTACGGCTATGGCTATCCGCCGCTCCGTGACCGTCTGGCCCATCTCGACGAGAGCGTCCAGGTCCTGGACCTCATGCTGCGACCCGGTCACGCCGACTTCAGCGGTCGCTTCGTGAACGTGGCCGATGCGATCAATCTGCCGAAGGGCCTCCAGTCGCCCCGGATCCCGATCATGGTCGGCGGCAACGGCCCGAACGTGACCTGGCGCATCGCTGCCCGGCACGCCGACGAGCTCAACCTCGACGCGCTGTCACCGGATGAGACCCGCGCCGCACTGCCCGTGATCGCCAGCCGCTGCGAGGAGGTCGACCGCGATCCGGCGACGCTGCGCATCTCCGTCCACATGAACTGGCCCGATGCGGCTCGGGGAGGGGAGCGCCGGCGTGAGACGCTGGCCGCCTACCGCGATCTCGGCGTCGCCCGGGTCATGGTCTTCCTTCGTCGCGCGACCAAGGGCGACGAGGCGCTCGAGTCGCTCGCAGAGGACGTCCGCGGGATCGGCCTCGCGCTCGCTTGAGGCTCGGACAAAGGGAGTCCCCGGACCGCCACCACGCGGTACGCTCCGCCCGGGCGGTTAGCTCAGCTGGTTAGAGCGCCTCGCTTACACCGAGGAAGTCGGGGGTTCGAGTCCCTCACCGCCCACCATTGCCGAGCGGCGTCGATCAGCGATCGACCTTGGCGCAGTCGGGCACACCGGCCGCCGTGGCTGCGGCCAGCAGCTGCGCCTGCGTCTCGATGCCTGCCTGATAGTCGGCGGCGAACGTCACGGTATCGCCACGTTCCGCTGCACTGATCTGGTCGCGATTGAGGTCGCGGTGGCGGCCAACCGCGGTGACGAGGTCGTTCCACGAAGACTCTCCGGCCGGCGGCGTGCCGAGGGCCTGCATCTCGCTGAGCCAGGTGCTGAAGGTCGCGTCCGTCTTGCGCAGAAAGACGGCAACGTCGGCGAGCTTGGCCGGATCCGGCCTGGTCGGGTTGAAGCTGGGAATCGGGAACGGACCCTCGGCACGCTTGAGGTCGAGGGCGTGCTGGCATACGGCACGGGCACTGGTGGCGAACGCCTCGCCGATCGCGGGCGTACTGGAGCCGCAGGCGGCGATTACCGAGACGATGGCGATCGCGATCGGACCCCGAATGGAGGGAGCGCTGCGTGCCCTCCGAACAGTGCCGCCGGGAGCGTGCATCTCGGGCAGCATAGCGTCCGAAGAACGCCTCTCGCAGCCTACGCTAGACTCTGGCCTGGTGGCGTCGCCCTCAACTGGCGCGGACCGTGGTGGAGGGTCCCATGGACTTCGGCATCATCATTCTGCTGGCCATCGTCGTGCTGGTCGTGCTGTTCGTGATCGGGATCTACAACGGCCTCATCAGCCGGCGCAACCGCGTCGACGAGGCGCTGGCGCAGATCCAGGTCCAGCTCAAGCGTCGGCACGACCTGATCCCGAACCTCGTGAACGCGGTCAAGGGCTACATGGAGTTCGAGCAGAAGGTCCTGACCGACGTCACCAACGCCCGCGCCGCGACCGTCTCGGCGGGTGCGCAGGGCGTCCCCGCCCAGGCACAGGCCGAGGGCTTGCTGACCGGCGCGCTGCGCTCACTGTTCGCGGTCGTCGAGAACTACCCGGAGCTGAAAGCCAACCAGAACGTCCTCGAGCTGCAGGAGCAGCTGACGACCACCGAGAACCAGATCTCGTTCAGCCGTCAGCACTACAACGCCACGGTGCTCGACTACAACAACGGCATCCAGACGGTCCCGAACAACATCTTCGCCGGCATGTTCGGCTTCACCCGGCGCGAGTTCTTCGAGGCCGAGCCCGAAGCCGCAGGCGTCCCGACCGTCGACCTCAGCCTCAGCTGAGGCAGCGCCCGGCTGACCTGAACCGCCGCCCCGCCCCGGGAGCGCACGCCCCTTGATCAACCGCGCCACCTTCTACGCCCAGCAGGCGATCAACCGCCGCAACTCCATCCTGCTGGCACTGGTCGTCACCCTGCTGCTTGCGACGCTGGGCTTCGCCATCGGCTACGCCACCAGCGGCGAGGTGGCGGGTGGCGTCGCGGTCACCATCGGTGCCGTGGTCCTGGGTTTGCTCCTGTCGCTCGGGTCGTATTTCGCCGGCGACAAGCTGGTCCTCGCGACGTCCGGCGCGAAGGAGGTCAACGAGACGACCGCGCCGCAGCTGGTCAACGTCGTGCGCGAGATCGCGCTGGCGGCGGGCGTCCCCGTGCCCAAGGTCTACATCATCGACGACACGGCGCCGAATGCCTTTGCCACCGGGCGCGACCCTGCACACGCCTCTGTGGCGGTCACGACGGGGCTGCTGCAGAAGCTCGATCGCGAAGAGCTCCAGGGGGTCATCGCCCACGAGCTCTCGCACGTCCGGAACTACGACATCCGGTTCACCCTGCTCGTTGCGGTGCTGGTCGGCTCGATCGCCCTGCTGGCCGACTTCTTCCTGCGATTCACGTTCTGGGGCGGCGGCCGCCGCAGCTCGCGCGGCCGCGACGGCGGCGGTGCGCTGATCGCGGTTGTGTACATCGTGGCGATCGTGCTGGCGATCCTCGCCCCGATCATCGCGCGCTTCGTCCAGCTCGCCGTGAGTCGCCAGCGGGAGTACCTGGCCGATGCCTCGTCGGTCGAGCTGACGCGCAACCCGCAGGGGCTGGAGCGCGCCCTGGCCAAGATCGCGGCCGACCCGGACGTCCTCGAAGTCGCCAATCGCGCGACCCAGCACCTCTACTTCACCAACCCGATCAAGAAGTTCGAAGCCCGCTCGACCGCGATGTTCTCGACCCACCCCAACATCGTCGATCGCATCAACCGGCTGCGCCAGCTCACCGGCGAAGAGCCCCTTGAGCCGACCGAGGTCCGGGGCCTGGCGGGTCTCGACTAGACCGCGTCCGGCGCTCGACTCGGCTCGGGACTCGTTCTCGCGGAGATTTTCGGGGCTGGGCCCGGCAACTCGCCCCCGGTGCGGCTCGCACTCACGGCACCGCCCGCCAGTCCCAGGGTGCGTCGTGCGGCCGGCGCGGCTGGATGTGCGCGCAGGCGCACCACCACGACGAGGTTCCGGGTCCAATGCCCCTGTAGAGGCCATTTCGGGGTCGATCTGTGCGGCGCCAGCACCACATCGACGAGGATTCCGATGCGGCCGACCGACCGCAGGCCCAACCTCGTCGAGATGGTGCTCCCAGGCGCACATCTGTCGCCGTCGCGCGGTCGCGCCGTCGCGCCGTCGCGCCGTCGCGCCGTCGCGTCGGGTCCGTTGTCGCCCGGGAAGGCCTCGTGCTATCGTCAGAAGTGCCGTCGGGCCCGAGGGCTCGCCCGGTCCGCCGGGCCGAGATAGCTCAGTTGGTAGAGCACGCGACTGAAAATCGCGGTGTCGCCAGTTCGATTCTGGCTCTCGGCACCAACAAACCCGGCGTGCGCAGCTCCCGAGCGGAAGTGGCTCAGTTGGTAGAGCATCACCTTGCCAAGGTGAGGGTCGCGGGTTCGAGTCCCGTCTTCCGCTCCATTCCTTTCCCCTGACAGCCGCCCCGAAGGCGGCGCCTCGTCGCGACCCGGCGCCGAGAGTACGGAGGCCGAGGTCCGAGCCGGCCAGTGGCACGACTGCAGGACGGCACCGGACGGTCCTGACGCAATCTCGGGGGCCTCGGCGCGTAACCTACCCAGCGGTACCCGGTGCCCCTTCGTCTAGTGGTAGGACAGCGGACTTTGGATCCGTTGGGCGAGGTTCGAATCCTCGAGGGGCAACCAGCCCGCCGTTGACCAATAGGGGACCTCGCCCGGCGATGGGCGGCGAACGGCATTCGTGGGCTGGGACGGAGCGTGTGGCACAATCCGGCGGCCCGGGGCGACGTGGTGAAGTGGCTCAACACGGAGGTCTGCAAAACCTCTATTCAGCGGTTCGAATCCGCTCGTCGCCTCCAGTTCTTCAATTGCTTGTTCCAGGCTCGTCGTGAGGGGTCGATCGAGCCGCTACGATCGCCACTGCCGGAGTGGCGGAAGGGCAGACGCGGCCGACTTAAAATCGGCTGCCCGCAAGGGCGTGTGAGTTCGAATCTCACCTTCGGCACCGCCGCCGCGGTCACGTGCCAGCCATTCGCCACGACCCGGCTCCGGCCAAGTCGTTGTTCGAAGGCACCACGTACGTCATGACTGTTTCGTCCTATGTAGACCCCGCTTCGGGTGTGGAGTAGGATGTGCCAGAGCCACGAGGGCTCGGGTAGGTATTACCTGGGGTATTTCTGGATGTCACGTCGCTCGCCGTTCGTACTGGCGGCATGTTTGGCGCTGCTCGTCGTTCCGCTGATTGTCGCCCCCGCCGCGGCGGTCTCGGAGCACGCCCGAGTCCTGGCGTACTGGACGCCGGGTCGGATGGCCGCGGCGAGGCCGCTGGATATCACGCCGGCTGGAGCCCATGGCGTCCCAACGCCTGCGGCGAAGGGCGGAGCACCCGGGAAGCCGGGCGGCGGCGGCGGTGGCGGCGGCGCCCCAACGGTAACCGGTGCCTCGTGGACCAACGGGGGAGATGTCGTCGACCAGACCGGCAAGGTCTGGTTCCACATGGGCAACGGCGACTACATCTGCTCCGGCTCGGTCATCTCTGACAGCCGGTCGGGCAACTCCACCGTCCTGACCGCAGGCCACTGCGTGTACGACTGGAGCAGCGGGTTCGTGACGAACTGGATGTTCATCCCGAACTTCGACGCAAACCCGACCTACACCTGCGCCAACACGACCTACGGTTGCTGGACGGCTGATGCTCTCGTGATCCACTACGGCTTCCGCTACGCCGGGAGCTTCAACACCCAGGCCATCACCCACGACTGGGCCTTCGCGGTCGTCAGTGAGGGTGGCAAGTCGAGCACGAGCACGCTCCAGCTCGACATCACTGTTGGCGGCTCGTACGCGCTCCAGACCAACGCCAGCTCGACCCGCCTGCAGGCGTTCGGCTACCCCGCTGCG
This sequence comes from Candidatus Eiseniibacteriota bacterium, assembly GCA_035633135.1. Lineage (GTDB taxonomy): Bacteria > Chloroflexota > Limnocylindria > Limnocylindrales > CSP1-4 > UBA5189. Next base: position 7,306 of record DASQFM010000289.1, on the reverse strand, counting down.
CGCCCGTACAACGGCAGTGACCTCACCTGGTGCGCAGGTCCGGCCACGACCGATGCCTCCACCACGGCCGGTTCGACCTGGGGCATAGCCTGCAACATGACCGGCGGCTCCTCCGGCGGGCCGTGGTTCGTCGGCCTCAACGAGAGCACCGGCGTCGGCGGAAGCGTCGCCTCGCTGAACTCCTACAAGTACAGCGGCCTGTCGACATACATGTTCGGGCCTATCTTCAACACGAGGACGCAGGCCACCCTCACCATGGCGCTGGAGAACACCTCCGGTAATCTCGTCGCTGGCAGTCAGCCCTAGACGAAACCCGAACGTCGCGAAGTACCGACACCGCCCCCGGCATCGCCGGGGGCGGTTCTTTCTGCGCCGGGCCGGGGCGCTCTGTCGCGGCTGGCATCGATTGCCACACAGCCGCAACGTCAACCTCTTGGCGCGGCCGCAGGGGATCGGCAGACTATCGCAGTCGTGATCCCGATGGTCCGCCCAGGCCGCATCCCGTGATCGTCCGCGTGCTGAACATGCGCGTTCAGCCCGGCCACGTCGGGCAGTTCAACGCGCTCATGCGCCGCCTGATCGACGAGCTCCGCGCGCAGCGGGGCATCGAGTACGTCAAGCTGGCCCGGCGACTCGAAGCCGACGGGGGAGAGGAGGTCGTCCTCTTCGAGGAGTGGCGGGATCCGGACTCGATGTACGGCTGGGTGGGTCACGATCTGATGCGCCCCCGGCTTCCGGCAGGTAGCGAGGAGGTGATCAGCGCCCTCACTGTGGCCCACTACGAGGCCCTTGACATCGTGGTGGGTCCGCCGGACGTGCCGGTCGAGGTGGAGCGGCCTGCGCTGGGCGGGTAACGAATCGCGGGGGAGCCAGGCCCAGGCGGCGACGTCAGCTGCGGCCCAGCAGCGCTCCAAGCACGCCCCGTCGCCGCGACAGCGGCGCCTCCGGTGCGTCGACGCCCACCAGGAGGGTCGCCAGCTGATCGATCCGCCTGGCCGGCGGTGAGGCCGGCTGTGCGGCGAGGACCGGGGTGCCCTCGTTCACGGCCCGCAGGTACAGCTCCGGGTCGTACGGGATCCGGACGGCGACCTTCTTGAGGAGCGCGCCTTCGATGTCGGCGATCGTGAGCATCTCCCGGGCGAAGAGCTCATTGAGAACAATGGTCGGCTCCGGGATGGTGGCCCCCCGCTCGCGGAGGTAGTCGAACATCGCGTGGACCGACTTGAGGGCCGGGAAGTCGGGGCTCACCACGATGATCACGTCGTCGGCCCGCTCGAGTGCCCCCACCAGTCGATCATCGACCACCGAACCACCGTCGACAACGACGACCGGAAAGACCAGGAGCATCGTCTCGAGGAGGGTCGTGACGATGTCGGCGCTCGGCAGCGACTCCAGCGCCGGTGTCAACGGCCCGGCCAGCACCTGCAGGCCGCTCTGGTGCGGCACGAGGTACGTCCGCAGCAGGTCCATGTCGGTCTGCGCCTGCGGGTCGTGGCCGAGCTCGGTGATGGTCTGCCGCGCCCTGACGTTGAGGTGGGTCGTGACGTGGCCGACGCCGGAGTCGAGATCCATGATCGCGACGCCCTGGGGCAGCCGATTGTTGATTGCCAGGGCGAGGTTGACCGCGACGGTGGTCGTCCCAACGCCGCCTTTCGGCGACAGCACCACGACCAGGCGGTGACCTTCGCGCTTGGTCGGCGACATCACGATGTCGGGCCGCAGCTCCGTGGAGTGGCGGTAGCGGAGGTCCAGGGCTTCCACCCGCGCCTCGAGCTCGCGCGCGTCGACCGGTCGGCCGATCACGTCGTCGGCTCCGGCCTCCAGCAACCGGATGCGTTCTTCGACGTCATCCGATGCGGCGATGACGAGAATCGGCCGATCGGCCAGCTCAGGGACAGAACGCAGCTCGCGGCTGACGGAGACGGCTGTGCGAGGCGGCGGGACGATATCGAGGATCACGACCTGGTGCGCGGGCGCCAGGCGGAGCAGCTCGTCGGGGTCGGCGACGCGCGTCACCTTCCGGTCTTCGCGGTCCAGGGCCGACACCATGTGCTCGCTCGAAGCATCGCCGAGCAGCAGAACCTTGATCTCGGACACAGCGCTCCCGTCTGTCGCTTGAAGTGGCCGACGGCCCCGGAGGAGGATACAGCCTGCCCTCGACAGGGTCGTCAAATCGCCATCAAGCCTGCATCAAGGCGCTGTCCGGCCTGGCGACAACCTCGTGGTAGACTCCTCCCCGTTGCCTTTCGGCTCCGCGTCGATGCGTCGTCAGCGGGGCATTCCCACAGGAAGGAGTCATCCGGCCGTGCGCCGCTACGAGCTCATGCTGGTCTTCCGTCCGGACGCACCGGACGAGCGCCTCGCCGCGATCATCGATCGCACCACCCGCCAGATCACCACCGACGGCGGCCAGATCGTCAAGGTCGCGCCCTGGGGCCGCCGGCGGCTGGCCTACCCGATCGACCGCCATCGCGAGGGGTCGTACCACATCATCGTCTTCGAGGCCCCACCGCCGGCGATCGTCGAGCTCGAACGGGCCCTGCAGATCACCGAAGAGGTCATCCGCCACCTCGTCGTTCGCCAGGACCGACCGGCTCGCGCCGCTCGGGGTGGCGCTGCCGAGTCCGACGAGACCGCCCTGCCGTCCGCCGAGGACGAGGTCGAGGATGATGACGGCACCGAGCGGATCGATGAATCCGAGAGCGAAGCGGCCCCGGCCGCGATCGACTGAGAGGGTCGCAGGATGGCGCTCAGCAAGATCCAGATCATCGGCAACCTCGGGCGAGACCCCGAGCTTCGCTACACCCCGAACGGAAAGCCCGTGACCACGTTCAGCGTGGCCGTCAACCAGTCGACCAAGAATCAGCAGACCGGCGAGTGGGTCGAGGCGACCGACTGGTTCCGGATCAGCGTCTGGGGCGACCGCGCCGAGCGAGCCGCCGAGAACCTCCGAAAAGGCAGCCGCGTGTTCGTCGACGGTCGCTTCCGCACTCGCGAATATGAGACCAACGACGGCCGCAAGGGACTGTCGCTCGACGTCAGTGCCGACACGGTGATCGGGCTGGACAAGCGCGAGCAGACCGAAGGCACGTTTGCCGGTGCGCCGGCCGGCGGCGCAGCCGCCGGCGGTGGCGGGGCGGGCCCGGCAGGTCCGGACCGCTCCGGCGGATTCGACGACAGCGAAATCGACGAGCTGCCCTTCTAGGCAGACCACGAGGAGACCACAGCTCATGCCCGCCCCACGCTCGAGGAAGCGCGACGACTTCTATCGCGATCGCCGCCGCCGCAAGGTCTGCGCCTTCTGCGCCGACAAGACTGTCCAGATCGACTACAAGGAGGTCAACCGCCTCCGGCGCTACCTGTCCGAGCGCGCCAAGATCGAGCCGCGCCGCAAGACCGGCACCTGCGCCGGCCATCAGCGAGAGCTATCGGTCGCCCTGAAGCGCGCCCGCCACGTGGCACTCCTCCCGTACGCCCCCCAGCACCTCCGCCCCTAGGGTCGCGGCGTTGAGCCGGTGCATCCGTGCGTTGCCGCCTGCGCTCCCTCGCTCGCGCACGTTCAAGTGCGCTCGCTCCGGTGCTCGGCGGCGCCTTCGGCTGCACTCGGCTAGACGCCGCTTAGTGGTTGGCGCTCGGCTGAGCGGGCGAGCTTTCCGAGGGACCACCTAAGTGGAGACCGGGGTGCTGCTGATCGCGGGGGGCGTGGTGGCGGGGTTGTTCGGCTCGCTGCTGGGGCTTGGCGGCGGCATCCTCATCGTCCCGCTGCTCACGCTCGGATTCGGCCTGCCGCTCCGTGAAGCGGTCGGCGTCTCGCTGGTCTGCGTGATCGTGACCAGCGGCGCCTCGGCGGCGGTCTACCTCGAACGCAAGGTGGCCAACCTTCGGCTCGGGACGGTCCTCGAGCTGTTCACTGCGGTCGGCGCTGTCGTCGGCGGGGCGATCGCATTCCTGCTGGACGAACGGCTGCTCGCCGGGCTCTTCGCGGCGATGCTGGCCTATATCGCGGTCACGATGCTGCGCGGCGCTGCGAGGCCATCGGAGCCCTCGAAACCTGTCGAGGCGGACACGGTGGCGCCCGAGCTGGTGGCTCCCGAGGTTGTGGCCCGATCCCCGGCAGGGCCCGAGCTCGCCGCTCCCGCGGCCCGGGCATTCGTGCGGGCAATGAGCGCCGGCGAACGTCTTTCCGGCGTCGACTACCAGGTCCATCGCCTCGGCTCCGGAGCGATCGGGAGCGTCGGCGCGGGGATCCTGTCGGCGCTGCTGGGAATCGGCGGCGGGCTCGTCAAGGTGCCGGTGATGCACCTCGTGATGGGCGTCCCGCTGCGGGTGGCCACCGCGACGAGCAACCTCATGATCGGGATCACTGCCTCGACGAGCGCGATCGTGTACCTGCTGCGCGGCGGCATCGATCCTTACGCCGCCGGCCCGGCGGCGCTCGGGGTGTTCCTCGGCGCGAGCCTCGGATCGAGAACCGCCCATCGGATCGATCTGCGGGTGCTTCGCCTGCTGTTCGTGGCAGTCCTGCTCTATACGGCATTCGAGATGCTGCGCCGCGCGGTCGGGGCGTCCTAGGTGGCCGGCGAACCGGGCGGCGCCCTTGAGACGGCCATCGCCCGGGTGCTCACGGTCGGTACGTATGCGTCCGTTGCGCTCATCGCCCTCGGCGTGGTCGCGATGGCCGCCGCGGGTGTCGATCCGCTTGCGCCGGCTCCGGCCTTCGATGCGGCGCGAATCCCCGGTGACATCCTCGCCCTCCGCCCGGCAGGCTTCCTGTGGCTCGGGATCCTCGGTGTCCTGGCGACGCCGGCGAGTCGGGTGGGCGCGTCCCTGATCGGCTATCTTCGGAGCGGTGAACGAGAGATGGTCGGGGTCTCCGTGGCGATCCTGATCGTCATCGCGGCGGGTGTCGTCACCGGCTTCACGGCGGCCTGAGGGCGAGCCATGGACCTGCTGATCCTGCTGATCTCGTTCGTCATCATCCTCGCCGGCGCCGAGCTGTTCACCAACGGCATCGAGTGGTTCGGCCGTAAGCTCGAGCTGGCTGAGGGCGCGGTCGGATCGGTCCTCGCCGCGGTTGGTACGGCACTCCCGGAGACGATGATCCCGATCATCGCCATCCTGTTCGCGACCGGCGAGCACACCAACGAGATCGGCGTCGGCGCGATCCTCGGGGCGCCGTTCATGCTCGCCACGCTGGCGATGTTCGTGACCGGCGTCGCCGTGCTCTACCAGGCACGCCATCGCCCGAACGGCGACCGGATGACCGTCGATACCCGCGTCCTGGGCGCCGACGTGCGGTTCTTCGCCCTGACCTACGGCCTTGCGATCGGGGCGGCCGTGGTCCTGCCAGTCGAGCCGACGTGGCCCAAGGTCGTTGTGGCCGTCGCGCTGCTGGTGCTCTACGGCTGGTACGTGAAGGGCCACTTCGAGGCGGATCCCGACACCGACCTGGCGGATCTCGCGCCACTCCGCTTCCGGCGCCTCGACCGGGCGCGCCTCAGCTCGGACGCGCCGCGGCTGCGCCTGGTGAACCTGCAGGTCCTGGTGGCGCTCGGGCTGATCATCCTCGGCGCGGTGGCCTTCGTGGACGCCGTCGAGCATGTCGCGACCACGCTCGGGGTGAGTCAGGTCCTGCTCGCCCTCGTCGTTGCGCCGATCGCCACCGAGCTGCCCGAGAAGTTCAACTCGATCATCTGGATTCGGCAGGGCAAGGACACCCTGGCGATGGGCAACATCACGGGGGCGATGGTCTTCCAGTCCGCGATCCCAACCTCCGTCGCGCTGATCTTCGCCCCGACCGACTGGTTCGTCGGACCGGGTTCCTACACCGCCTTCGTATCGGCCGGGATCGCCTTCGCCTCGAGCGCAGCGATCTTCATCCCGATGGTGATGGCCCGTGGCCTCCGCGGCCGCGGCCTCCTCATCGGTGGGGCCTTCTACGTGGCGTACCTGCTCCTGGTGCTGGTCGTAGTCGTCCGCGGCGGAGGCTGATCGGCGCGTCGCGAGGACCTTCCGGGCGGCCGGCCGGCCTCGCCGCTGGCCACCGGGCTCTTCCGGAGGTGGCAAGGGCCGGAGTTATACTCGGACCCACTTCTCGACCATTCCCGCGGCCGTGCCGCGATCAGCAGGAGAGCGTGGGATGCTGACCCGAAAGCCGCAGGAGAGCCCGGCTGCGGGCGCGAAGCCGCCGTCCGCCACGAGCCCGAAGCCAGCCGACGCGCCGGTCCAGCTCGATGAGCTGATCTCCTATTTCGAGGGCCAGTACGTCCCGCTGCGCGACGCCAAGGTCAGCATCATGACCCACGCGTTCATGTACGGAACGGCCGTCTTCGAGGGCATCCGCGGCTACTGGAACGAGGAGCAGCAGACCCTCTACGGCCTCAAGGTCCCGGAGCACATGGACCGGATCCGGCGCAACGCCACGATGCTGCTCATGGAGGACCTGCCGCCGGTCGATGAGCTCGTCCGGATCGTCGTCGAGACTGTCCGCCGCAACGGGTTCCGGCAGGACGTGTACATCCGACCATCGTTCTACAAGTCCGACCGGGCGGTGGGCGTGCGGCTCCACCACCTCGCACACCAGCTGTACGTCTTCACGCTGCCCTTCGGAAACTACGTCGACATCGACAGCGGGACACGGCTGATGACCTCGTCCTGGCGCCGCAACGCCGACGACGCGATCCCGGCCCGGGGCAAGATCGTCGGTGGCTACGTGAACATGGCCTTCCAGAAGTCCGAGGCGGAGCTCAACGGCTTCGACGAGGCCCTCGTCCTGACCCCGGACGGCCACGCGTCGGAAGCCTCGGCGGCCAACATGTTCATGATCCGGGACGGCATCCTGATCACCCCGCCAGTGTCCGACGACATCCTCGAGGGGGTGACCCGCAAGGCGATCATGGAGCTGGCGGCCGCGCTCGACATCCCGGTTGAGATCCGCTCGATCGACCGGAGCGAGGTCTACATCGCCGACGAGCTGTTCCTGTGCGGCACCGGCGTCCAGCTCTCGCCCGTCATCGAGGTTGACCATCGAGCCGTCGGATCAGGGTCCGTCGGGCCGCTGACCCGGCAGCTCCAGGACGCCTACTTCAACGCCGTCCGCGGCCGCGATCCGCGCTTCGCCCACTGGTTGACCCCGATTCCAGCGAACTGACGAACGCCACGGGTCCTCCCGGAGAACCTGGCCCGGTTTTCGTCTCAGACGGACGCCTGGGGTGCATTAGCGCGTCGTTCCGCCGCGGCCGCCCGGTTTTCGTCTCAGACGGACGCCTGGGGTGCATTAGCGCGTCGTTCCGCCGCGGCCGCCCGG
>DASQFM010000288.1:0-5139 GCA_035633135.1 Candidatus Eiseniibacteriota bacterium | reverse complement strand
CCTGGCCGCTGGTAGGCAGCTGCTCGCGGATGAGGAGGCGGATGAACGTGCTCTTGCCGGCTCCCGACGGCCCGACCAGGAAGACGAAATCGCCCTCCGGCACGACGAGGTCCACGTCACGCAGCGCGTGGCGGCCGTTGGGATAGGTCTTTGTGACGTCGCTGAGGACCAGGACCGGTCGCCGGACCGGGGTGCCGTCCGGCGCGACACTGCCGGACGGGAGGGGTCGAGCGTGGCGGCGATCCCGGATGGAGGTCAGGGTCAAGATCGGCTCCGCGAATCGGGCTTGCCGGGGCTGGGGACCGCGGCGCTTCCCTGGACTCCGATCGCGGGCACGGTGGATGGAGCCACGTTCTTCAGAGGCTACCACCCTGCCTCTGCGAGCGGCAACCCGTCACAGCAGCCCGGGCGAGATCGGCAGGTAGCGGGCGAAATCCGCAAACGGGCGGTTCCAGCACAGCAGGACCGGGAAGCTTTCGATCCGAAGGCCGGCGCGCAGCGCCACTACGATGGCGTCCGTCGCCGAGCCCGGTAGCCAGACCGAGCTCGCCCCGCGCGGTTGAACGGCGGTCAGCAGATGGCCGAGCGCGGGTCCCAGCAGTGTCGGGTCGGCGACGCCGAGCGGTCCGACACGGCCGGCCTCCGAGGCATAGCCGTAGCCCTGGAGCGTCCCCTCGCGGTCGCGGAAGGCGAAGCCCACGCGCCCGTCGCGACCGAGGAAGGCCAGCTCCTCCGGATGCTCGAAGCCCAGAACGGCGCGGTCCAGGGCTGCGATCGCGGCGGCGTCCGACGCCTGTCCACCGATCGGCTCGACCCGGATGCCAGGCGGGAGGGGAGGCAGGTCGTGATCCTCGCGCGGCCGGCCGACGAGGTTGAGCAGCGGCAGCCGAGGGACGATCCCGAGCGACGCATACAGGCCGTTCGAGATCGGCTGCGCGCTGTCGGTCGCGGTGGCGAGGATCGGCCCATCCGCGGATGCCGGCAGCAGCTGCTGAAGGAGCGCCCGGCCGAGCCCGCGCGCCTGCTCGGCAGGATCCACGAACAGCATCGACAGGAACCACACCGGACCCCGCACCACGGCGGATCCGAAGGCCACGACCTGGTCCCCTCGCGCCGCCAGCCAGAAGCGCGTCGGGTCGGTGGCCAGGGTGTGGGCGTGCAATCGCCGCAGGCCCGGGTTCTCGGTTGGAATCTCGGGGAACCCGAGCGGTCCGAGATAGCCGTTGAGGGCCGCCCGGTAGACCGCTTCGCAGGCCGGCAGGTCGTCGGGAGTTGCGAGCCTGAGGACGACGCCGTCAGGCAGGGCTCGCGGGCGTCGCTCGACGGGAGGATCGGCGTTCGCCCCGCCGATCACGCCGGCTCGTCGCCGTTGCCGCTGGGCGGCTTGCCGGTTGCCAGCCGTTCGAGCTCGGCCTGCATGAACGTGTCGAGCTCGCCGTCGAGCACGGCGCCGGTGTTCGATGTCTCGACGCCCGTGCGCAGGTCCTTGACCATCTGGTAGGGGTGGAGGACGTAGCTCCGGATCTGGTTGCCCCAGCCGGCCTCGACGTGCTCGCCCCGAAGCTTTCGCGTCTCGGCTTCCTTCTCCTCGAGCGCCCGCTCCAGCAGCCGGGCCTTGAGGACCTTGATCGCGGTCTCCTTGTTCTGGGTCTGGCTGCGCTCGTTCTGGCTCTGGGCGACGATCCCGGTCGGGACGTGTGTGAGGCGGACGGCAGAGTCGGTCTTGTTGACGTGCTGGCCGCCGGCGCCCTGGGAGCGGAACGTGTCAACCCGGATCTGGTCCCAGTCGAGCTCGATCTCGATGTCATCGTCGACCTCTGGCAGGACCTCGACGAGGGCGAACGTCGTCTGGCGGCGGTTCTGCGAGTCGTATGGGCTGATCCGGACAAGCCGGTGGACGCCGCGCTCGGCCCGCAGCCAGCCGTAGGCGGCGCGGCCCTCGACGGCGACGGTGACGCTCTTGAGGCCAGCCTGCTCGCCTTCCTGCTGGTCGAGGATCTCGGTCCGCCAGCCATGTCGCTCCGCCCAGCGGAGGTACATCCGGAGCAGCATCTCTGCCCAGTCGGTGGCTTCCGTGCCGCCGGCGCCGGCGCTGATCGTCAGGATCGCGGGTCGCTGGTCGTGCTCGCCGGAGAACAGGAGCGAGGTCCGCTCGCGCGCGAAATCACGCTCCAGCGACGCACCCCCGCGCTCGAGCTCCGCCGAGAGCTCCGGATCGGGCGTCTCGGCGATGAGCTCGGCCGTGGCCTCCACGTCCGCCGCGCGGTCGAGGAGCCCATGCCACAGCTCGATCTCGGATCGGAGGCCGCTGGCCTCGGTGAGGACCTTCGCCGCCGCCCGCTGGTCGTCCCAGAATCCGGGTTCGGCCGTCAGCGCCTCGAGCTCGGTGAGCCGGGCCTGCTTTGCGGGAAGGTCAAAGACGCCCCGACGTCGACCGGATCCGCTCGACCAGGTCGCGGACGCCCGCGGCGTCCATCAGTTCCGGACCTGGAGATCCTGGAGCAGGATCGGACGGAGCTCGATGAGTCGGAGGGCCGACTTGCTCCGGGCGACAACGGGGTTCACGCAGGGGCAGTAGCTGTTGTGGGGGCAGACCCCGCAGTTGCCATCGCAGTCCAGGGCGGCCGCGTAGCTGCAGGTCCGGCAGTCACGTTCGCAGGCGATGAGATCAACGAAGGTCGATTCCTCAGCCTGCTTCACGCATCCCTCGCTTCACTGCTGGGGCACTTCCGGGAGGTCGGACGGAGTATAGGTGCGCACCCTGCGCACGCCAAGAGGGAATTCTGGGTTTCCAGGCGGGACGCATGGCCCGGCCCCGTGCTCCGGCCCCACCCGCGGGGCTCCTTGTCAGGGCGTCCCGATGATGGCGCTGTCGTCGAGCAGGTTCAGGCCACCGAGGTAGTAGGCCGCGAGGCCGGCCATCTCGTGGACGAGCGCCCGGGCGCGACGGCCCTGGTCCTTGTCGACCGGGCTCGTGGTGGTCGGCGAGCCCCACGACACGATGCCCCGGTCCTCCGCCATCCGCAGGACACGGAGCATGTGCGTCCGGTCGCTGACGAACACGGCCGTGTGAAGGTCGCGAGCCCGGAACAGCGCTGCCACACCGTCGATCGACTCCTCCGTCGTCCGGCCTTGCTCCTCGGACAGGACCGCAGCGTCGGGGACGCCCCGCTCCGTGGCGTAGCGGCGGGCGGCGCCCGCCTCGGTGGTGACGTCGCCGCTGACCTTGCCGCCGGTGACCACGAGGTACGGCGCAAGGCCCTCGTTGTAGAGCGCAATCGCGTGGTCCAGCCGGGCCTCGAACACCGGCGAGGGCGTGCCGTTGAACTGCGCGGCGCCGAGGACCACGATCGCATCGGCCGGGCGCCGCTCGTCCCGATCGCCCTGGCTGGCGATCCGCCACGCGGTGAAGACCCCGAGCAGGAGCGCGCCGAGGGCGGCGGCTGCGGTGACCCGTCGCAACGCGCTTCCCAGCGACATGCCCCGGCGCTGCCGCGGGCTCGGGTTCTCGCCGGCGGAGCCCGGCGACGCGCTGCTGGCCATCGGTCGGGTGCTCAGGTCCCTACCGGCCGTGGCACTTCTTGTACTTCAGCCCGGATCCGCACCAGCAGGCATCGTTGCGACCGATCTTCTCGCCGGTCGGGGTGTGACCGGGCCGCGCCTGGGCGCCGGGCTGGCCGGCGATCCCCGGCAATGGGCCGCCGCCGGCGACGCCTGCCCCGCCGGCAGCCCGGAGGATCGACGGTCCGCCGGGCAGACGCCCGCCAGCGCCGCCACCGGCCGCGGCCGCGCCGGCGGCAAGGGGCGGGCTCAGCGTCGCGGTGCCCGCCGATCCGGTTGCTGCCCTGCCTGCCACCGCCGCCGGGAGGGCCGCGCCCCCCACCTGCTGGCCCGGTCCCGGCATCGGGAAGGCGCCGTCCGCTCGTGTCGGCTGGCGGGTGACTGTTACCTGGAAGACGGAACTCGCGACCTGGTGGCGGATGAAGCTCGACAGCTCCGAATACAGGCCCGACGCTTCCTTGCGGAACTCGTTGAGCGGGTCCTGTTGGGCGTAGCCGCGCAGGCCGATGCCGCGGCGCATGTCATCGAGCTCGGTCAGGTGCTCGACCCACAGGCTGTCGATCGTCCGCAGCAGCACGAATCGTTCGACGGTCGCCCAAGCCTCGGCGCCGATCTCGGCCTCCTTCGCCTCGAGCTTGTCGTCGGCCACGTCCTTGAGGTGCTCGACGATCGAGGCGTTGGAGCCGAGCTCCGCGAGCTCCTCGTCGGTGACCCGCTCGGCCTCTATCCCGATCCGCCGGAGCTCCTCAACCAGCTCGTGGAGGCCGTCGCCGGGCGATTCGTTCGCCGTCCCGAGATGACGCCCGACGAGCTCCTCGAACTCCTCGTCGAGGAACGCCCGGACCGTCTCGGTCAGGTCCTCGTTGCGGAGGACCTTGTCGCGCTCCTCGTAGATCGTCTCGCGCTGGAGGTTGATCACGTCGTCGAACTCGACCACGCGCTTGCGGATGTCGAAATTGTAGCCCTCGACGCGCGTCTGGGCGCTCTCGATCGTCCGGCCGACGATGCTCGACTCGATGTAGGTTTCGTCGTCGAGACCGAGGCGCTCCATCATCCCGGCGACCCGATCGGAGGCAAACCGCTTCATCAGGTCGTCATCGAGCGACAGGTAGAACCTCGACGAGCCGGGATCGCCCTGGCGGCCGGCCCGGCCGCGGAGCTGGTTGTCGATCCGCCGGCTGTCGTGCCGCTCGGTGCCGATGATGTGGAGGCCGCCGGCCTCGACCACGCGCTCGTGATCCTCGTCGCAGATCCGCTTGGCCTCCGCGAACGCCTCGTCGTAGGTGGCCTTGTCGACCTCGGCCGGGTTCAGTCCGCGGCGGTGGAGGATCTCGGACGCCAGGCCCGCCGGATTCCCGCCGAGCAGGATGTCCGTCCCGCGACCGGCCATGTTCGTGGCGATCGTGACGCCGCCGCTCTTCCCCGCCTGGGCGACGATGCCCGACTCCTTCTCGTGGAGCTTGGCGTTCAGAACCTCGTGCTTGATGCCCCGCCGATCCAGCAGCGTGCCGAGCTTCTCCGACTTCTCGACCGAGACCGTGCCGACCAGCACGGGCCGGCCGGCCTCGTGCATCTCCT
>DASQFM010000287.1:0-3906 GCA_035633135.1 Candidatus Eiseniibacteriota bacterium | reverse complement strand
GGGCTCGATGTCGCGGCCGCGCGAGCGGCGGCCGAAGCGGCGCTCGCGGCTCCGACCGCGGCCGGCGTCCGAGTCATCGCCGAGGAGCTCGCCCGAGCGCGCAGCTGATCCGGGAGCGACCGGGAAGGCCGCAGTCGGAGGCATTCGGGCGCGGCCGGCTCGGCCCTCGTGCTACGCTTTCGGGGTCCTTGACAGCCGGTCCTGAGAGGCCGGTGGGCCGGTCCCGTGAGGCCGGGAAGGAGGCTCGATGGCTGCGTCCAGCTCCATCGGCGGCGTACCTCGCCGCGCCCCGCGCTCGGGCGCCGGCCATTCCCGGAAGCACCAGCCGGATCCCGCCGTGACCGCGTGATCGTCCCACCGCCGCCGCGGCCGAGCGCCGTCGTCGATCCGCGAATCGGCGATCTCGGTCCGGCGCTTCTGGCGCTCGAGGACGGCTCCATCTTTCCCGGTGTCGCCTTCGGCGCGCCGGTCGCCGCCGGCGGCGACCTCGTGGTCAACACCAGCCAGACGGGCTACCAGGAGGTCTGCACCGACCCTTCGTACGCCGGCCAGATCGTGGTCATGACCTACCCGCTGATCGGCAACTACGGCCGGCTCGTCGACGACGACCAATCCCTCCGGCCGTGGCTCCGCGGCCTCGTCGTCGCCAACGCGACGGCGGCCATCCTGGGCGACGCCCGCCAGCTGGCGACCCTGCTGCGCGAGGCAGGCATCGCCGCCATCGCCGGGGTCGACACCCGCGCCCTGGCCCGGCATCTCCGAACCAACGGCAGCCTCCGCGGCCTGATCGTGGAGCCCGGGATGGTCGAGGAGCGGTCGGCGATCGAGCGGGCTGCCGCCGTCCAGCGCTGGGAGGACCAGGACTTCGTGGGCCAGGTCTCGCCGGCCGCGGTCGAGGAGCTCGGCGACGCGGCTGAGGGTGGTCCGCTGGTCGCGATCGTCGACCTCGGACTCAAGGCCAACATCGTCCGAAGCCTGCGTCGCCGTGGGGCCCGTGTCCGCGTCCTGCCCCACACCGTCGCGGTGTCGGACGTTCTCGCCGCCGACGTCGATGGGGTCGTGCTGTCACCCGGGCCGGGCGATCCGGCCCGGCTCGACGCGCAGGTCGCCCTCGCCATGGCGATCATCGACGAGGGCCGGCCGCTGCTCGGGATCTGCCTCGGCCACCAGATCGTCGGTCGCGCCGCGGGCGCCGAGACGAACCGCCTCCGTTTCGGGCACCACGGTGCCAATCACCCGGTTCGCGACCTGGACTCGGGCTACGTGCAGGTCACCGCCCAGAACCACGAGGTCGAGGTTGTCGGCGAGAGCATCCCGAAGACGAGCGGCTTCCGGGTCAGCCAGGTCAACCTGAACGACGGCTCGGTCGAGGGACTCCGCCACGCGGAGCTGCCGATCGAGACGGTCCAGTACCACCCCGAGGGTGCCCCGGGTCCGCTGGACGCGCTCGCGGTCTTCGATCGGTTCGTGGCGGCTGCCGCCGCGAAACAGCGCGGACCCCGAGGGTGAGCGGCCCCAAGCCGGCTTCGGTCCTGATCATCGGCTCCGGGCCGGTGGTCATCGGCCAGGCGGCCGAGTTCGACTACGCCGGGACGCAGGCCTGCCGGGCCCTTCGCGCCGAGGGCGTGCGAACGATCCTCGTCAACTCCAACCCGGCCACGATCATGACCGACCCCGACGTCGCCGACGCCGTCTACCTCGAGCCGCTGACGGTCGAGGTCGTCGAGCGCGTCATCGCCCGTGAGCGGCCGGACGGCCTGCTCGCCGGGCTGGGTGGCCAGACCGGCCTCAACCTGGCGATGGACCTGGCCAGGGCCGGCATCCTCGAGCGTTACAACGTCCGCCTGCTTGGCACGCCCCTCGTCGCGATCGAGATGGCCGAGGACCGGGAGGCCTTCCGGTCCCTGCTCGATCGGATCGGCCAGCCCTACGCGCCCTCGGCGATCGTCGGGGGTCCCACGCCAACGGAGCGGGACCGGTCGGCCGACGCGGCCCTCGCCGAGATCGGGCTGCCGGCCATCATCCGGCCGGCCTTCACCCTCGGCGGCACCGGCGGCGGGATCGTCGAGACCGAGCCGCAGTACCGCGAGCGGCTTCGGGCCGGCCTGCGATCGAGCCCGATCGGCCAGGTCATGGTCGAGCGCTGCCTCGTCGGCTGGCAGGAGATCGAGTACGAGGTCATGCGCGACGCGGACGACACCTGCATCGCCGTGTGCTCGATGGAGAACGTCGATCCGCTGGGCATCCACACTGGCGACTCCATCGTCGTGGCGCCGGTCCAGACCCTGACCGACGCGGTCCATCAGCGACTCCGGAGCGCTGCGCTGGCGATCATCCGCGCCCTCGGGGTCGAGGGCGGCTGCAACGTCCAGTTCGCGCTCTCGCCGGACTCGACCGAGTACGCGGTCATCGAGGTCAACCCGCGCGTCTCGCGATCGTCGGCCCTGGCGTCCAAGGCGACCGGCTATCCGATCGCCCGGGTCGCCGCCCAGATCGCGATCGGGCGGCGCCTCGCCGACATCCCGAACGTCGTCACCGGCACGACCGTGGCCGCGTTCGAGCCGGCGCTCGACTACGTGGTCGTCAAGCTGCCGCGCTTCCCGTTCGACAAGTTCCCGACCGCGGATCGGTCCCTCGGCAGCCAGATGAAGGCGACCGGCGAGGTGATGGCGATCGATCGGACCTTCAGCTCGGCGCTCAACAAGGCATTGCGGGGCCTCGAGCAGGCCGGCGCGGGACCCCTCGCGGAGGATCCCGCCTGGGCACCGACGCTCGACTACCTGGCGGCGGTGCTCGGTCGCCCACGTGCCGATTGGGACGAAGGCACGGACGACGAGTCGGTGATCCGCTGGATCGACGACCGGGGCGTGGCCTGCGAATCGACCCGCCACGCGCAGCGCACCGCCGCCCCGATCGTGCTGAAGGGCTTCCTCGCACCGTCCGACGATCGGCTGTGGCGGATCCTCGCCCTGCTGCGTCGCTCCGTCGCCAGCGCCGACATCGGAGTGGCGACGGGCATCGCCCCATGGTTCCTGGCCGAGCTCGGTCGCAACGTCGCCCTGGAGGCCGAAGCCCGGATGGCGGGATCGGCGCTCGGGACGCCCGCCGACGTCGAGGCGATGACCCTCCTCGCGACGCTGAAACGGGCGGGCTTCGGCGACGTCGATCTCGGGCAGCTTGCCGGTCTCTCGAGTGGCCAGATCCGCGCCGCTCGGCTCGCGGTGGGCCTCCGGCCGGGCTACGCGATGGTCGACACCTGCGCCGCGGAGTTCGCGGCCGAGACGCCCTACTTCTACTCGACCTATGCCGCGGCCGGGGCGCCCCCGGAGGCGCCGCCCGTTCCCGGGCCCGCGGCCCTGGTGGTCGGCAGCGGGCCAGTCCGGATTGGGCAGGGGATCGAGTTCGACTACTGCGCCGTCCATGCCGCCGCGACCCTCCAGGCGGCCGGCTGGTCGGCGGTGATGGTCAACTCGAACCCCGAGACGGTGTCGACTGACTTCGACGCGTCCACCCGGCTGTATTTCGAACCCCTCGACCCGGAGAGCGTGATCGGGGTCATCGAAGCCGAATCACCGGCTTCGGCGGAGCGCGGCCTCCTGCCGGCCTTCGTCGCCTTCGGCGGCCAGACGCCGCTGAACCTGGCTGCGGCGCTGGCCGCGGCGGGCGTGCCCCTCCTCGGGTCGGACCTCGACGCGATCGACCAGGCCGAGGAGCGCACCCGCTTCGCCGCGCTGCTGGACCGGCTCGGCATCCCCCAGCCCGAGGGCGGGATGGCCCACTCCGAGGAGGAGGCCCTGACGATCGCCGAGCGCATCGGCTACCCGGTCATCGTCCGGCCGTCCTTCGTGATCGGCGGCCTCGCCATCGACTTCTGCTATTCGCCGGACGACCTGGCCCGCCAGCTGG
>DASQFM010000286.1:0-3539 GCA_035633135.1 Candidatus Eiseniibacteriota bacterium | reverse complement strand
GGAGATCGACACCGGGCTGATCGAGGACGTGATCCTGGGCTGCGCCAACCAGGCCGGCGAGGACAATCGCAACGTCGCCCGGATGGCCCTCCTGCTGGCCGGGCTGCCGGTCGAGGTCGCCGGCCAGACCGTGAACCGGCTGTGTGGCTCCGGCCTGCAGGCCATCAACTCGGCGGCCCACGCGATCGCCTTCGACGACGGCGATGTGTTCATCGCCGGCGGCGTCGAGTCGATGACCCGGGCGCCGTACGTCATGGCCAAGGCCGCGACGGCCTGGGACCGCGGCGCCCGCGAGGTCGAGGACACCACGCTTGGCTGGCGGTTTCTGAACCCGAAGCTCGCCGAGCTCCACTACCCGTATTCGATGGGCGAGACGGCCGAGAACGTCGTCGAGCGGTACGGCGTCGATCGCGAACGCCAGGATGCCTTCGCCCTGCGATCCCACCAGCGGGCCATCGCGGCCATCGAAGCGGGCCGCTTTGACGATCAGATGGTGCCGGTGCCGGTGCCGCAACGGAAGGGCGAGCCCGTTCTCGTGTCGCGCGACGAGCATCCCCGCTCGGACACGTCGATGGACGCGCTGGCCAGGCTGCGGCCGGCCTTTCGGGAGGGCGGCTCGGTGACGGCCGGCAACAGCTCCGGCATCAACGATGGCGCGGCGGCGGTGCTCGTCGTCGAAGCGGACAAGGCCCGCGAGCTCGGCCTCCGGCCGATGGCCCGGGTGGTCGCGACCGCGGTCGCCGGCGTGGACCCCGCGATCATGGGCGTCGGTCCGGTGCCCGCGGTCCGGAAGGCGCTCGCCCGGGCCGGCCTCGAGCCGTCGGACCTGGATCTCGTCGAGCTCAACGAGGCGTTCGCCTCGCAGTCGGTCGTTTGCATCGACGAGCTTGGGCTCGACCCCGAGACGGTCAACGTCAACGGCGGGGCCATCGCGCTTGGTCACCCGCTGGGCGCGAGCGGTGCCCGGCTGATGACGATGCTGGTCCATGAGCTGCGACGGCGCGGCGGCCGGTACGGCCTGGCGACGATGTGCATCGGTGTTGGCCAGGGCATCGCCACGATCGTGGAGCGCGTTGAGGCCTAGGCTTTCCCGCGGGATCGTCGCCCGGCCAGCGACTCGCCAGGCGGCCTCACAGCTGGGCCGCCGTGCGTCGCGCAACGCGGCTGCCACGATTTCGACTGGGGTGGTTGTCGGAATCGGTTGACGTGCGTACGATGGTCGGGATCGCCGCAGGCGCGGCGAGCGCGGCCCAAGCACGGACTCGCTTCACGAGGGATCCACTCGAATGATCGACCAGCAGCCAATGATCGACCTGCAGCCGACGATTGACCAGCACCCGACGGTGCTTTCCCTGAGCGACGCTGCGGCCACGAAGCTGCGCGAGCTGACCAAGGAAGAGGCCAATCCGAACATCGGCCTGCGCGTCTACGTCTACTCCGGCGGCTGCTCCGGCTTCCGCTACGGGATGATGCTCGAGGACCAGCCGACGCCCGAGGACAACGTCCTCCACGCCAACGGGGTGCGGGTTTACGTCGACGGCCAGAGCATCCCGCTCCTCAAGGGGGCCGAGATCGACTACGTCGACACCCTGATGGGTGCCGGCTTCACCGTGAACAATCCGAACGCCGTCGCGGCCTGCGGCTGCGGATCCAGCTTCCGGACCGCGGACGAGGCGGGCACCGCCCGATCCTGCGCCCACTGACGGGCTGCGGCGAACGCCGTCTGACGACTGCGCGGGCCAACCAGACCGATCAGAGCCGCCGGGCCACCGGCGGCTCTTCTGATTCGTGCCCGGAACGGCCATCAGGCCGCGGTCGACGTACCGTCCATCGAACCCGCGGTCAGCAGCTCACCGTCCAGCCGCTCGGCCAGTGCGACAAGCGCGGCCGGATCGCCCAGTCGCGCTCGGGCGGGCCAGACCGCGACGACATATTCCAGCTGATCGATCGCGAGTCCCCGGATCGTGACCTCGCCCGCCGGAAGGCCGAGCGTTCGCTCGACGAGCGCCACCAGATCAACCGGGACGCGCCCGCGAGGCACCGCCAACGCCACCGCCCGGTGCTCCCGGACGCCGCGTTCCTGCTCGGCCGCAACAATGGCGACCCTGGGCAGGTCCGCCTTGCGGAGCGCCCACGACTTCGGGACGCGCTCGCAGCTCAGCTCACCGGTGGCGCACCACTGGCGGAGTCGTTCCACGGGCTGGCCGGTCAGGCGGGCGACATCATCGAGGCGTAGCAGCTGATCCAAGAGGGGACCAGCCTAGTCCCGACCGTTGCAGACGCAGGGTCCCGGGTGGCCGCGGGGCGCGCCATTCATGTATCAACCCGAGCATTACGGCCCGCGTCGCCGACCCGTTCGCCTTACGGCCGCAACATCGCCTCTGGGCGAGGAGCGTTACTCCGCGTAACGCTCCTCTTTCCACGGATCGGCGTCGTTGTTGTAGCCGTAGCGCTCCCAGAAGCCGAGCTGGTCGTGGTCCAGGAACTCGAGGCCGCGGATCCACTTGGCGCTCTTCCAGAAGTAGCGCTTCGGCACGAACAGGCGGAGCGGGTAGCCGTGCTCGGGCTCGAGCGGCTGGCCGTCGAAGGTGTCGGCGAGGAGCACGTCGTCATCGTCGAGGACGGCCAGCGGGAGGTTGGCGGTGTAGCCCTGCTCGGAGTGCGCGACGACGTGGGTGGCGCCGGGCCGGACCTGGGCCAGGGTCAGGATCTCCTGGATCGGGACGCCTTCCCAGACCGTGTCGAGCTTGGTCCAGCGGGTCACGCAATGGATGTCGGCCTCGACCGCCTTGCGGGGCAGGGTCCTGAGCTGCTCCCAGGTCAGGCTGAATGGCGCGTCCACCAGGCCGAAAACCTTGAAGTCCCATTTGGCGAGGTCGGTCTTCGGCACGGAACCGTAGTGCAGCACCGGGAACTTCTCGGTCCGGTACTGGCCCGGCGGAATGCGCTCCGCGATCGCGGGGTCCTGCTCGCGCTTGCCGAAAAGTCGCTCGTACACCGTGACCTAATGGTGTCCAGCGCCATCGCCCTGTCAAACGCCGGGTACGCCGGGTACGCCGGAACCGACGGCCGGGCGCCGGGAGCTACTCCGGGGCCGCCGGCCGCTGGGGCTCGGTGGGCGGCGCGCTGTGGCGGCCACGCCGGTATGGAGGCGGCGTCGGTCGGGGTGCCGGCGCCCGGACGATCCTGTAGCCCGTCGAGTTCCGGAGCGCCTCCACCTCCTCGCCGCGGAATCGAAGGTCCATCGCGCCCCCACCGGCACGCAGGTTGGTGATGGTCAGCTCTGGCAGCCAGTCGGGCAGGGCCGGGTTCACGTAGAGCTCGCGCTCGCCGGTCGGGCTGACGCGGGCGTGGATCCCGCACAGCACGGCGACGAGCCGGAACACCGACGCGGCGGCCCAGGCCTGCGGCGAGCTCGCGCCGAGGTAGGGGACCGGCAATGCGGCCGGGTCCCGCTGCAGCCCCGAGAAGAGCTCCGGCAGGCGATTCCCGGCGAACCGCTCGGCCGTATCGAAGACGCCCCTGGCCACCCGACCGGC
>DASQFM010000285.1:0-1965 GCA_035633135.1 Candidatus Eiseniibacteriota bacterium | reverse complement strand
GGAGGCAGCTCGGCTGTTGACTGCCTGGGATCCCGATTCGAGCTCCGACCGAGCTTTCGTCGCCGTCGACCTGGACGGTCGCGCACCCGAGGCCGCCCTGGCCGCCGGGCGGCGGGCGGTTGAGGGTCTCGCGGGCGCCCTCCTGCGGCTCGGCGCAGAGCGCCTGGCGAAGGCCTCTACGGACGATGTCGCGCGGCTCGTGCCCGAGTACGTCACGCTGCCGCGCGGCGTCAACCAGGCCCACGATCCCGATGGAGCCATGGCGTGGTCAAGCGACCGCCGCTGAGACTCCAGGTCGCGCCGATGACGCTCGGCGACCTTCCCGCCGTTCACCGGATCGAGCACGCCAGCTTCTCCTCGCCGTGGCCCGACGACGCGTATCGGAGCGAGCTCCAGACCAATCGCCTGGCCTCGTACCTGGTCGTGCGTGCCGCCGCTGAGATCGTCGCCTTCGGCGGCATCTGGCTGATGGTCGACGAGGCGCACATCACCACCTTCGCGGTCGATCCGGCCTGGCGGCGGCAGGGCATCGGGGAGCGATTGCTACTCGCCCTGCTCGACGTGGCCCTCGCCCGCCGCGCCCGGGAGGCCACGCTCGAGGTCCGCCTGTCGAACGTCGCGGCTCGGCGGCTCTACGAGAAGTACGGATTCCGGCCGGTCGGCCTGCGGCCGAGCTACTACACCGACGATGGCGAAGATGCCCTGATCATGACGACCGAGGTCCTCGATGCGCCGGCGATGCGCACCCGCCTGGCCGGCCTGCGTGCCGCGCTGGATGGTTCGGGCGACGGCTCGCCCCACGGGCTGGACGGCGCCTCCCCCATGGCGCCTGACGCCGCGAACCCGGGGGACGCGACGTCGTGAGCGAAGCGCTGATCCTCGCAATCGAGTCGTCGTGCGACGAGACCGGGGTCGCGCTCGTCCAAGGCGGCCGCACGATCCACGCCAACGTGGTTGCCAGCCAGGTCGCCCTCCACGCGCCGAGCGGCGGAATCGTCCCCGAGGTCGCAGCCCGGGCGCACCTCCGCTGGATCCTGCCGGTCCTCGACGATGCCCTCCAGGAGTCGGGCGCCGGATGGTCCGATGTCGACGCGGTGGCCGTGACGCACGGCCCCGGGCTTGCCGGCTCGTTGCTGGTCGGGATCAATGTCGCGAAGACGCTGTCCTGGATCCACGACAAGCCCCTGGTGGGGGTCAACCACCTGGAGGGCCACGTCTACGCGGCCTGGCTGGACGCCGGCCGCTCCACCGAGCCGCCACGGTTCCCCCTCGTCGCCCTGGTCGTCTCGGGCGGCCATACCTTCCTCGTCGAGATGACCGACCACCTCACGTATCGCCTGCTGGGCGAGACCCTCGATGACGCCGCCGGCGAGGCGTTCGACAAGGTCGGCCGCCTGCTCGGGCTCGGCTATCCGGGCGGCCCGGCGATCCAGCGAGCCGCCGAGGGCGCGGTGCGGCACGACGCGGCGTTTCCGCGGGCCTGGCTCGGCGAAACCTATGACTTCAGCTTCTCCGGGCTGAAGACCGCCGCCCGCCGGATCGTGGGTGCCGCGCGTGTCGCCGCCGGGCTCGCCGGTGATGCACCCGGGCCGTCCGGTGACCCGGCTGGGCCTTCGGGTGACCCGGCTGCCGCCCTGCCCGAGGCCGTGACCGCCGAGCTGGCGTGGGGCTTCCAGGATTCGGTCGTCGACGTCCTGGTCGGCAAGACGATCCGCGCCGCCTCGGCGCTGGGCGCGCGCTCGATCGTGCTCGGCGGGGGCGTGGCCGCCAACGGGCCGCTCCGGGACCGGCTCGCGGCCGAATCGGCGGCGCTCGGGATCCCGCTCGTCGTCCCGCGCCCCAGCCTGTGCACCGACAACGGGGCGATGATCGGGGCGGCCGGCTGGCGCCGTTTCGTCGCCGGCGAACGGGCCGGCCTGGATCTCGAGGCCCGCCCATCGTTGCCGCTGGCGGCTCGATGAGCAC
>DASQFM010000284.1:0-1973 GCA_035633135.1 Candidatus Eiseniibacteriota bacterium | reverse complement strand
GCAACCGTCCGCCGAGCGCTCCGGGATGCGGACGGCTTTCAGCGAATCGCCGTCTCGGCCGCCGGCCTTGGGATCCTCGTCGTCTTCCTGGCCGCGCAGACCGAGGGGCGGTTCTTCAACGACCCGTACCTCTGGCTGCTGGTTGGCACGCTCGGCGCGCTCGCTGCGATGGTTCGGCGGGCCCAGCCCGGGAGGGGCACCGATATCATCCCCGGGAACCCTTCAACTCCGTGAGCGCCGCTGCTGATCGGCCTCCTCGCCGGAGCCTCGCGGGCCGCCCAGGTCGGCGAAGCCGGCTGAGCCGCTAGATGCCCGACTCCCTCCAGCGCGTCCTCGGTCTCGCGGGAGCGGTGCTCACACTGCCGTTCCTCGCGGTGCTCGGTCTCGCGGTCCGGCTCGACAGCCGCGGCCCGGCGTTCTACGCCAGCCGCAGGCTGGGCGAGGGAGCGCGACCGTTCCGCTGCTTCAAGCTGCGGACGATGAGCTGGCGTCCGGAGGCCCCGGGCGCGGGACTGACCGGCCCGGCGGACCCGCGCATCACGCGCCTCGGCGGATTCCTGCGCCGCACGCGGCTCGACGAGCTGCCGCAGCTGTGGCACGTCGCCCGGGGTCAGATGCGACTGGTCGGCCCGCGACCGGAGGACCCGGCCTACGTCGACCTGGCCGATCCGCTGCACCGGGAGGTCTTCAACGCCAAGCCCGGGATCACCGGCCTGGCCCAGCTGCTGTATGTCGACGAGGCCGCCCGGCTGGACGTCGCCGACCCCGAGGCGCACTACCGGCGCGAGATCCTGCCGGCCAAGCTCCGCCTCGACGCCGCCTACCTTCGCCATCGCTCGACTCGCCTGGATCTCTGGATCCTGGCCCGGACGCCGCAGGCCGTGCTCGGCCGGCGGCCCGTACCGCCGGCCGGCCTGCTGCGAGAATTCGGCCCATGAGCAGCGCTGCCGGACCGTCGTTCCTGGGCGGCTGGTCGCCGCGCGGCCGGCACCTTTTCGTGTTCGACATCCTCGCCGTCGGGGTGGCGATCGTCGGCGCCTTCGGCCTCCGGTTCGACGCCAACAACGTGGTCGGCAACATGCAGCCGTACCTGCCGGTGCTGCTCCTGCCGCTGGTCGTGATGCCGCCGGTGTTCATCGGGTTCGGCCTGTACCGCCGTGAGTGGCGCTACGCCTCGGTCAACGAGATGGTCGCGATCACCGCCGCGATCCTCGTCGGCACCGGCGTCACGTTTGCGATCCAGCTCCTGCTGGGCGCCCTCGGGGTGCCGGGCACGCTCGGCTTCCCGAGATCCGTGTTCGTCATCGAGGCCCTCCTCCTGCTGGCCCTCGTCGGCGGGTCACGCTTCGCCCTCCGCGCCGGCATCGAACGCTCAGACCGGGAGCGTGGTGATGGTGGGAACGCTGTGCCGGTGGTGGTCTACGGCGCCGGCGAGGTCGGCGCGACGGTGACCCGCGTCGCCGATCGGGACCCCGCGGCGGGGATCAAGGTCGCCGGATTCCTCGACGACGATCCCGCCAAGCGCGGCAGCCAGCTGCTCGGCCGGCCGGTCTTCGGCGGCCTCGACCAGCTGCCGGAGGCGATCCGGCGCACCGGCGCGCGCGAGCTCGTCGTGGCGATCCCGAACGCACCGGGGGAGACGGTCCGCCGTGCCTTCCAGGCGTCGCGTGCAGCGGGGCTGGAGGTCCGCACCGTCCCGCCGCCGCGCGACCTGCTGAGCGGCCGGGTGGCGGTCACCGCGCTGCGCAAGGTCAGCGTCGAGGATCTGCTGCGGCGGGCACCCGTGGCGGTCGATCTCGATTCGGTCGCCGGCTATCTCAACGGGGCAAGCGTCCTCGTCACCGGCGGCGGCGGCTCGATCGGAGCGGAGCTCGTCCGCCAGATCCGGGCCATGGGCCCGCAGGTCCTGACGGTCGTCGATAACCACGAAGAGGCCCTGTGGGCGGTCGAGGGTGAGCTCGGCGAGCAGGCCA
>DASQFM010000283.1:0-11462 GCA_035633135.1 Candidatus Eiseniibacteriota bacterium | reverse complement strand
CTGGACCCGGCAGCAGGCGATCGACTTCCTGCACGACCACACCGCGCTCGGCGACAACAACATCGAGAACGAGGTCGACCGCTACATCTTCTGGCCTGCCCAGGCGCTGTCCTACAAGGTCGGCCAGATCGAGATCCTGCGGCTGCGTGCCGAGGCCGAGCGGCGCCTGGGCTCGAGCTTCGACGTTCGCGCCTTCCATGACGCGGTCCTCGGCTCGGGCGCGGTCAGCCTGCCGACCCTGCGCCACATCGTCGAGACCTGGATCGCGGGAGTCGCGGCGGCGGGCTGATCCGGAGGCGGGCCAAACCGACGCGAGGCGGGCGGCCCGACCGTCAGTGGCCGGCGTCTGGCTCCAGGTTCCGGACCCGTTTCGCGAGCGCCTCCATGACCTGGGCTCGAAAGCCAGGGTGCCGATCGAGCATCTGGTCGAACTCGCGGTGGCCCAGGACGAGCAGGCGAGCGGGGCTCGTCGTGGTCGCGGTGGCTGTCCGCGGCCCATGATCGACCAGGGCGATCTCCCCCAGGAAGTCGCCCGGGCCCAGCTCGCGCGGTGCGGCACCGGCGCGCTCAATACGGACCGTGCCGCTGACGACGATGTAGAACGCGTCGGCGCTATCGCCCTCGCGCATGAGCACCTTGCCGGCAGGGACGTCGACCTCTTCGGCCAGCCGGCCGATCTCCTCGATCGATCGCTTGTCGCAGCCCGCGAAGAGCGGGACCTTGCTGATGAGCTCGAGCTTCGGATCCATCACTTCTCCCTGGCCCCATTCGGAGTCGGCAGCATCGTCCCTGCGGGGAGGACCGTCAAGACCGCCGCGGAGTCTAGTGGCGTCTCGACGTCGCGCTCAGACCACCGAATCGCCGCCCGTTCCAGCGGCGCGGCGGGCAATCGCGGCGCGAACTCGCCGATGAACCGCTGGAAACGTGTCGACCAGCCGATCGAACTCGTGGTGCTGCAGGGCGAGCAGGCGGCAGTCCGTGACGCAGATCGCGGTCGCGGTCCGAGCCCGATGGTCGAGCAGCGCGATCTCGCCCAGAAACCCGCCGGCCATCATCGACCGGATGGTTCGGCCGCCGCGCTCGATCCGGACCGTCCCGTCGACGATGACGTAGAACGCGTCGCCGGGCTCGCCCTCGAGCATCAGGATCTGGTCGGCCGGAAGCTCGACCTCCCGAGCCAGGACGCTGATCGCCTCGAGGCTGCGGTCGTCGAGATCCGAGAACAGCGGGACCTCGCGCAGGACCTGCAGCTTGCGGTCCAGCGGCGATCGGTCATCCATCGCGGCGAGGATACCTGCAGGGGCGCAGCCCGGCGATGCTCCCCGGCTGAGCTGAGGGTCCATCCTTAAGCGATGGGACGCGCTTCCGTTGCCATCCGCTCGGCTCTGGCCGCCAGTCGCGACGCGCTCGCCAATCCGGCCATTCGTCGCGTCCAGATCGCGTGGCTGGCCGGCATCGCCGCCGACACCGCGATCACGGTGACGATCACAGTCCTCGTCTTCCAGGCATCCGGCCCGGTCGGCGTGGCGGTCCTTGGGGCGGCGCGGACATTGCCGGCGACCGTGTCGGCCTTTTTCGCCGCCCTGCCCCTCAGTCACTGGCGTCCGGACCGACTCCTCGTCGGGCTGTCCATTATTCGTGGACTGTCAGCGGTCGCCATGTCGGTCGTCATCTGGACTGGCGCCGACCAGGCCTGGCTATTCGGGATCGTCGGCGTGCTCGGTGTCTGCATGACGATGGTCCGGCCGGCGCACAACACGATCCTCCCCGCGTTGGCGCGAACGCCGGCCGAGCTGATCGCGGCGAACGTCTCGACCAGCACGGGCGAGGCCATCGGGACGTTCCTGGGCCCCGCTGCCGCCGCCGTCCTGATCGCCACCGGAATGCCCCTGACGGTTGGGCCGGTGGCGGTCCTGTTCCTGCTGATCGGCGTCCTCGCGCTGGCCGGAGTCCGCTTCGAGTCCGTCGAGGATCAGCGCGGGCCGCGGCGCGGCGTTGCGGGAGACCGGCCCGGAAGTCGCCTCGGCCGGCGCGTCCTGGCCGGATTCCGGGCGGCGTGGGGGCGGCCGACGACGGGGCTCGTCCTCCTCGGATTCGGGTTGCAGACGGGGGTCCGCGGGTTGCTCGCGACGTTGATCGTCGTGGCCAGCGTCGACCTGCTGGCGATGGGCCAGCCGGGCGTAGGCGTCCTGAACTCGGCCATCGGCGTGGGCGGCTTCTTCGGCCTGTTCGCCGCGCTGGTCCTGGGCCGGAGCTCACCGCGCGGCTTCTCGATCGCGCTCGCGGCCTGGGGCCTGCCGATCGCGTTGATCGGCCTGGTCCCGGTACCGGCGGTCGCCGTGGTGGCGCTGGGCGCGGTCGGGCTCTCGAATGCCGTCCTGGACATCGTCGGCTTCACCCTCCTGCAGCGCGGTTGCCGGAACGAGGAGCGGGGGCCGATCTTCGCCGTCCTCGAAGTGGCCGCAGGCATCGGCATGACGATCGGCAGCCTGGCTGCGCCGGTCCTGATCTTTGCGCTGGGGACGCGCGGCGCGCTCATCGCCACCGGGGCGATCCTGCCGCTGGCGGCGGTGGTCCTGGCCTGGCTCCTTGACCGGGTCGGGCACGCGGAGATCGTCCCGGCCTCAGCGATCGAAAGCCTCAAACGCGTGCCCGCGTTCCGACCGCTGCCCCTGACGTCCCTCGAGCGCCTCGCCGAAGGCCTGACCCCGTTCCGGTTCGCCGCCCAGGCCGTGCTGATGCGGAAGGGAGACTACGGCGACCGGTTCCTGCTCATCGAGTCCGGCAGCGTCGAGGTGTCTGACGAGGGCCGGCGTCTCCAGGTCCTGGGCCCCGGATCGGGGATCGGTGAGATCGCACTCCTGCACGGCGGCCTGCGCACGGCCACGGTGACGGCATTGACCGACGTCGAGGGGTTCGCGGTGGACGCCCTGACATTTCAGACGGCTGTCGCCGGCCCGGCTGCCTCGGCGGCGGCGGCGGAGATGGCCGAGGCGAGGCTGGCACGCTCGCGGTCGGCCGAGTGACGTTTCCCTACACTGCCAAGCGATGAGCAATCTCCCGTATGGCCGCCCCACGGACCCCGGCAAGCGTCACTCGCACGCCCTGACCGACGGACCGGATCGCGCGCCGGCGCGGGCGATGCTCAAGGCCATCGGCTTCGACGACGACGACCTCGCGAAGCCGATCATTGGCGTCGGCCACTCCTGGATCGAGACGATGCCGTGCAACTACAACCACCGGCGCCTCGCCGAGCTGGTAAAGGAAGGCGTCCGCACCGCCGGTGGGACGCCGATGGAGTTCAACACCATCGCCGTGTCCGACGGCGTGTCGATGGGCACCGAAGGCATGAAGGCGTCGCTCGTCAGCCGCGAGGTGGTGGCCGACTCGATCGAGCTGGTCGCTCGCGGCCACCTGTTCGACGGCCTGGTGTGCATCGTTGGCTGTGACAAGACGCTCCCCGGCGCTGCGATGGCCCTCGGCCGCCTCGACATCCCGGGCCTGGCGCTGTACAGCGGCACGATCTATCCCGGCGTGCTGCACGGCCGTCGCGACGCGACCATCGTCACCGTCTTCGAGGCCGTCGGCGCCTACCGCGCCGGCAAGATCAGCCTCGAGGAGCTGTACGAGGTCGAGAACGTCGCCTGCCCGGGGCCGGGCGCCTGCGGGGGCCAGTACACCGCCAACACCATGAGCACGGCGCTCGAGTTCATGGGCCTGTCGCCGGGTGGGCTGAACGGCATCCCCGCCGAGGACCCCACCAAGGCCGACGCCGCGCGGCGCGCCGGCGAGCTGGCGATGACGCTCGTCCGCCACGACATCCGGCCGTCGCACATCGTCACCAAGGCAGCCCTCGAGAACGCGATCGCCTCGGTGGCGGCGACCGGCGGCTCCACCAATGGCGTCCTGCACCTCCTGGCGATCGCCCACGAGTTCGGGATCCCGTTGGAGCTCGATGAGTTCGCGGTGATCGCCGACCGCACCCCGATCGTGGCCGACATGGTCCCCGGTGGTCGCTATACCGCCGCCGACCTGCACGAAGCCGGCGGCATGGAGCTGGTGATCCGGCAGCTCCTCCGCGGCAAGCTCCTCCGCGGCGGCGAGAAGAACGTCGACGGCCGGACCCTGGAGAAGATCGGCGCGGCGGCGAAGGAAACACCTGGACAACAGGTGGTCGTGCCGATCGAGCGTCCGATCAAGCCCGTCGGCGGGCTGACCGTCCTGCGCGGATCGCTGGCGCCGGAGGGCTGCGTCGTCAAGCTGGCCGGCCATGAGCGGCGCTTCCACCGCGGTCCGGCGAGGGTGTTCGACTCGGAGGCGGCCTGCTTCGAGGCCGTCCGGGATCGTCGGATCGGCCCCGGCGCCGTCGTGGTCATCCGCTACGAGGGGCCCGTGGGCGGGCCGGGGATGCAGGAGATGCTGAGCGTGACGGGTGCCCTCGTCGGCGAGGGCCTCGGCGACTCGGTCGCGCTGCTCACCGACGGCCGCTTCTCCGGCGGCACGCACGGGCTGATGATCGGCCACGTCGCACCGGAGGCGGCGCTCGGCGGGCCGATCGCGCTGGTGGAAGAGGGCGACGCGATCGTCATCGACGTGGAAGGGAAGCGGCTCGATCTCGATGTTCCCGAGGCGACCCTGGCCGCACGCCGCGAGCGCTGGACAGCGCCGCCACCGCGCTATACCGGCGGCGTCCTGGCGAAGTACAGCGCCCTCGTCTCGTCGGCGTCGGAGGGCGCAGTGACCACCGGCCGCCGGATGACGAGCGCGATGTCCGTCCCGATGACCGGCGTCGCGGTCCTCTCGGAGCCGTCGCCGATCACGGGTGGCTGAGGCCGTCCCCGCCGGAACCCGGCCGGGCCTGGTCGGCTTCCGGATCTCACCGATCGCGACGCAGGGGATCGATTGGCCGCGCCTCGACGCGACCTGGGCGCTTGCTGGGCAGCTCGACGTCTTCAGTGCCGGGTGGCTGAGCGATCACCTGGCCGACATCAGCCGCGACCGCGGCGGCGTGGCCTTCGAATCGCTGACGACCGCCGCGGCGCTCGCCCACCGCGTACCCGGCAAGTGGATCGGGATCGCCGTCCTGGCGAACACCTTCCGCCATCCCGCGCTCGTGGCCAAGGCAGCGACGGCTCTCGACAACGCGACCGGCGGCCGCTTCATGCTGGGCCTGGGCGCCGGCTGGCACGAGGGCGAGCACGCCGCGTTCGGGATCCCGCTGCCACCCATGCGCGAGCGCTTCGCCCGCTACGAGAGCGCGGTCGCGACGCTGGCCGCGCTGTTCTCGGAGGCTGCCCGCAGCCTGCCCGGGGTCAGCCGAGACGACCCGTACTACCCGCTCAGCGGCGCGACCCTGGAGCCGGCGCCACTCCGGCCGGAGGGTCCCTCGTTGTGGCTGGGCGGGCAGGGCCCGCGTGGCCTCGCCCTCGCGGCCCGGTTCGCCGAAGGCTGGCCGCTGCCCGGCGGCGAGTCGGGCAACATCCCCTACTTCGTCGCCAAGCGGGAGGAGCTCCTGCGCGCCATGGAAGCGGCCGGTCGCGATCCGACGGGGTTCACCTTCGCGGCGCAGGTCGGCGTCGAGAACGAGCGCGAGTCACTGCGGCGCGGACGGGAGACGGCGCTGGAGTTCCGGCGCGTCGGCGCGGACCACATCATCATCGGCGTCCCGGCGCGCGAGGGGCCGGACGGGATCGAAACCATGGCGCGGGAAGTGGCCGAGCCACTTCGCGACATCGCCGGCTGATCGCGATCCGGGCATCATTGCGGCGGTGACCGACCTGTCGACCAAGGCCATCGCGGACGATCCGGCGTCCGACGCGTCCCCCGCCGCGGCACCGGGCGGAGTCCCGTCGGACCAACCCGGCCGCGTTGGGGCGCCCATCCTTCCCGCGGACCCGGAGGCCTATGACGCACCACGCGCCGCCCAGGCACGGGCGCGCGGGCTCGCCGCGCCGTACGTCGCCGGCGGTCGCGACCCGGATCCGGAGATCGGGCGCCAGGAGGAACGGTTCTACCTCCGCATCCTGCTGGTGATGGTCGTCCTGATCGTCCTTTCGGGCTTCGTCCTCGGGGCACTCTCCAAGCTGCTCGGTGGCTGAGCCATTGGGGCTTCCATTCTTCGGCCGTATTCCATTTGATGAATATCTATGCCAATTGTTGAATACGGATCACAGAAGGGCGCCCCAGACGTGGCTGAACACTCGCGTGGCTGAACACTCGCGTGGCTGAGTCTCCCCGTTGACTGGGCCTCTTCCGGCCGGGCGCAGCCGGCCGTCCGACAGCCGCACCGCGGACGCCTGGGACACGGCCCACGATCGGCTCGTCGAGTCCCTGCGCGACCTCATTCGAATCCCATCCATCAACCCGCCCGATCCGCCCGGCGGCGACGGCGAGCTGGTGGCGGCGCGATACCTGGCCGCAGCGCTGACCGACGCAGGTCTGCGGCCCGAGGTCTTCGAGCCGGAGCCCGGGCGAGGCTCCGTGGTTGCCCGCCTGCGCGGCGACGGCTCCGGTGGAGCGCCGCTCCTTCTGCTTTCCCACCTGGACGTCGTGCCCGCGCCGCCCGAACGATGGACCCACGAGCCCTTCGGCGGTGACGTGGCCGAGGGGTACGTCTACGGCCGCGGCGCGGTGGACATGAAGGATCTCGCGGCCATGGAGCTGGAGGTCGTCCGGCTGCTGGCCGAGGAGGCCCGCGCAGCGGGGCGCGATCCCGCCGCCGATCCGGTTCCCGGGCTCCGCCGCGACATCCTCTTCGCTTCCACCGCGGACGAAGAAGCCGGCGGCCTGGCCGGCGCGGGCTGGCTGGCGGCCAGTCATCCGGAGCATCTCCGGGCGGCCGGGGCGATCAACGAGGCCGGCGGCGTTGCCGTCGACGTCGGGGGCACCAGGCTGTATCCGATCCAGGTCGCCGAGAAGGGTTACGCCGTCTACCGGATCACGGTCCACGGGGTGGCGGGCCATGGCTCGATGCCGCGGCCGGACAACGCGGTTGTGCTCGTGGCCGACGCGATCGACCGGCTGTCGCGGCCGGGGCCCGTGCGTGTCACCCCGACGATGCGCGCGTTCTTCGAAGGCGCAGCGGACGCCGTGGGTGGCGACTTTGCCCGGGCCGCGAGGGGCCTCGCGGGCGGCGACACGCGCGCGGTCGACCTCGTCACTGCCGGCCTGTGCGTCCCGACCTATGCTCGGGCCTCGGCCGCGGTCCTGCGCGACACCTTCTCGCCCAACGTGGTGCACGCGGGCCTGAAGTACAACGTCATTCCCGGCGAGGCGGTCCTCGAGGTCGATTGCCGGACCTTGCCCGGCACGACCGAGGAGGAGATGCACGACGCGATCGTGGATCGCCTCGGGCCGGAGCTCGCGGCCCGCTCTGACGTGGACCTGGTGATCGCCGCCGGTGCGGTGGAGGCCTCCGCCGACGATGCCCTGTATCGGGAGCTTGCGGCGGCGATCGTCGATCACGATCCGCTGGGCGTTCCGCTGGCGGTCATGGCGCCGTTCGCCACCGACGCCAAGCACCTCGTGGAGCTCGGCGTCCCCACATATGGGTTCTCGCCGCTTCGGCAGCCGCCGGAGGAGACGTACCTGGACCGCTACCACGGTGTCGACGAGCGCGTGTCCCTGGCGGGCCTCCGGTGGGGCCTGCCCGTCCTCTACGATGCGGTCAAACGGTTCTGCGGATGACAGGAGCCCTGCCCATGGCCCGGCGCGCTTGGCTCGGTCGTGCCCTCGCGGTTTCGGGCTTCGTGCTGGTCCTCGTTGCGCTCGCCGGCTCGGTCCTCGCCGCCACATCGGCGGTTTCGATCGTGGACCGGACCTTCACGCCCGCGACGACCACCGTCGCCGTGGGCGACACGGTGACCTGGACCGTGACGAAGGCGATCGAGGAGCCCCATTCGGTGACGTCCGGCAAGCCCGGTGCAAGCGACGTGGGGACGGCCTTCGACTCGGGCATCAAGCTGACCAAGGACGGCGACACGTTCTCCTACACCTTTGCCACCGCCGGCGAGTACGACTACTTCTGCACGGTTCACTCGGCGCAGATGACCGGGCACGTGACCGTCATCGCGGCGGGCACCAGCGTCGCGCCGGGATCGAGCGCCGCGGCATCTCCGGCAGCAAGCGGGGCCGAGGCGAGCCCTGCCGCCGTCGAAGGCGTCACCGAGCACGCTCCCGTCGACACGACCACCAAGATCATCGCCGCCGCCATCCTCGGCCTCGCGCTCGTGCTTCTCTTCGGAGCCGCTTGGGCCTACCGGCGAGTGAATCGCTAACCGCCGGAGCCCCGGATCAGGCGCCCGCGGCGCGAGATCGCGTGCGTGGCGAGCGCCGCGACGCCCATGGCCACCAGCGCCCGCTCCGGGATCGGCATCGGCCGGATGGCGGTGAGGAACTGATCGGCGCGTTCCCGGTCGACGACGCGGAGGAGCGCCTGCCCGCGCTGGGTCAGCCGGACCGATCGTTGGCGCCGATCCTCCGGCTCCTCCCGGCGCTCAACTAGCCGCCGCCGAACGAGCCCGTCAACGAGGCGGCTCGTCGCCGAGGGTGATCGGCCGAGGGCATCGGCGAGCTCGCCGACCGTCGTGGTGCTACCGTCGGCGAGCACGTACAGGGCGGCCAGCTGGGTGAAGCCCAGGCGCAGCTCCGCGAGCTGGGACGCAAACCCGACGACGAGCTCGCGCCACAGGGCGCGGCCCATCGCGACCCGCTCCGAGATCTGGCGGACGTTCATCACCCGCGGCCCGGCGGCGAGGACCGATGCGCCGAGATCCGCCTCGAACCGGCGCGCAATCGCCCTGACGGTGGCGGCTCGGCGAGGCGCTCTGGGCACGCCCGGATGGTAACCCCGAACTCGACTGTCGTATGCACAGGCGCACACGTCTCACGCTCGGCGAAGGTCCGGCGAGGCACGATTGGGGCCGATGCGGACCGTTGCCTATGTCTTTCCCGGCCAGGGCTCGCAGTCCGTCGGCATGGGTCGCGCCCTCGCGGCGGGCTCTCCGGCGGCTGCGGCTGTCTTCGCCGCTGCCGACGTCGCCCTCGGCGAGCCAATCAGCTCCCTGGCCTGGGAAGGGCCGGAGGAGCTGCTCAACCTGACCGAGAACGCCCAGCCGGCCCTCCTCGCGACATCGATTGCGTACCTCGCCGCGCTGCGCGAGCGCCTTTCCGGCCCGGATGCCGCGGCCGCCGGCGAGGAGGCCACCGCGATGCTTCGACCGCGGTTCGTGGCCGGCCACTCGATGGGCCAGTACTCGGCGCTGGTCGCGGCAGAGGTCGTGTCCCTCGCGGACGGGCTGCGGCTCGTGCGCGAGCGGGGCACCCGCATGCAGGCCAGCGGAGCCGGGCGTGAGGGGGCCATGGCCGCAATCCTTGGCCTTCCCGACGAGGCGATCGCCGAGCTCGTCGCGCGGGCCTCGACGCACGGCACGTTCAATGTCGCGAACCGCAATGCCCCGGGACAGGTCGTGGTCTCCGGAGAGCGCCCGGCCATCGAGGCTGCCGCGGAGATCGCCAGGGAGCTCGGCGCGCGGCGGGCGATCGTGCTGCCCGTCTCGGTCGCGGCCCACTCGCCTCTGATGGCCGAGGCGGCAGCAGCGATGCGAGCGGTCCTCGCGGACGTCGCCTTCAGCGACCCGACCGTGCCACTGCTGGCGAACGCCGACGCCCGGGTGCTCGCTACGGGCGAGGCCTGTCGCGCCGAGCTGGTCGAGCACCTCACCACCGGCGTGGACTGGGTTCGCGCCGTCGAGACGATGACCGTGGCCGGTGTCGACACCTTCATCGAGGTCGGCCCCGGCAAGGTCCTCACCAACCTGATCAAGCGGATCGCGCCCGATGCCGCCGCCATCGCCCTCGACGAGCCGACGGCGCCGGACGGACTCGCGCTGCCCTCCGCCGTCCCTGCCTAACCCGCAACCCAGCAAGGAGCCTTTCGAACCGTGCGCAGCCCCGATCACACCCGCCGTGTCGCCGTCACCGGTCTCGGCGTCATCAGCCCTGTCGGCAACGACAAGGACACCGCCTGGTCGAACCTCATCAACGGCGTGTCCGGCCTCGGTGAGATCACCCGCTTCGACGTCAGCGGCTACGAGCACAAGGCCGGCGGCGAGGTTCACGATTTCGAGCCGGCCGCCTGGATGGACGCCAAGGCCGTCCGTCGCAGCGAGCACGAGATGCACTTCGGCGTCGCCGCCGCGAAGCAGGCCGTCGCCGACGCAGGCTTCGAGATCAACGACGCGAATCGCGAGGACGTCGGGGTCGTCTTCGGCTCCGGGGCCGGTGGTCAGCTGCTGATGATCGACAGCTACGCGATCCTCAAGGAGAAGGGGCCCAATCGCGTGCCGCCGACGTTCATCGCCAATGCCCTCGTCGACTCGACGTCCGGGATGATCGCCATCGAGACGGGCGCCATCGGCCACAACATCTGCATGGTCTCGGCCTGCGCGACCGGCACCCACAACGTCGCCGAGGCGGCGGAGGTGATCCGCCGCGGGGATTGCATCGCGGTCATCAGCGGGTCGACGGAAGCGCCGCTCATCGAGGTCGCCCATGCCGGCTTCGGCAATATGCGGGGTCTCGGCTCGCCTCGGCCCGGCGAGCCGCTGCAGACGGTGTCGCGGCCGTTCGACCGGACCCGCAACGGGTTCGTCCTCGGCGAGGGGGCTGGCTCGCTGTTCCTCGAGGACCTCGAGCTCGCCAAGGCGCGCGGCGTCCGGATCTATGCCGAGGTCGTCGGCTACGGCTCGGCGGCCGACGGCTGGGACATGATCCAGCCGATCGAGCACGGCATCGGGTCATCGCGGGCGATGAAGATGGCGCTCGATCGACGAGGCGTGCCCGGCGACGAAGTCGATCTGATCAATCCGCATGGCACGTCCACGCCGGTCGGCGACGCCCGCGAGGCCGAGGCGATCTGGACCGTCTTCGGCGATCGCTCGGCGGCTGCCCGCCGCTCGCTTGCAATCTCGGGAACGAAGTCGATGACCGGCCACATGATGGGCGCCGCCGGAGCCTTCGAAGCCTTCGCGACCGTGATGTCGGTCGCCGAGCAGACCGTGCCCGGCACGCTCAACTTTCGCGATCCCGACCCCGAGTGCGACCTGTGGGTCGTCGACGAGACCGTGCGGATGCCGGTCCGCTATGCCCTCTCGAACAACATCGGCCTGGGCGGCCACAACGGCGCAGTCATCTTCAAGCGCTACGACGGCGACTGAGCGACCACAGCTCCTCGACAGAAGACGGGCCGAGTCCACCTTGTCGAACGAGGTTGTGCTCGAAATCAATTCGAACGACGCCGAGTGCGGCCAGGACAGCGGCCAGCCGCTGCCATCGCAGTCCCACCGGGCGGCCCCGTTCGAGGCGCGAGATCACCGATTGGTCGACGCCCGAGCGTGCTTCGAGCTGGGTCTGGGTCATGAAGCTGCCCAGCCGGATCTCCCGGATCGCGGCGCCCATTGCGT
>DASQFM010000282.1:0-4858 GCA_035633135.1 Candidatus Eiseniibacteriota bacterium | reverse complement strand
GACGCCGCGCCAGCCATCAGCTCGAGGATGCCGCTAGCGCAGGCCGCGCGGGCGGCGCCGGCGCCGGATTGCCAGCCTGATGATCGCGAACCGCAACCGGCGGTAGGCGTCCGCGAGGCTGCGCAGCCGATCGTCGGTCAGCTGCCGCCGGCCGTAGGCGACCTCGACCTTCGCCCGGGCCACGGTCGTCAGCTCGTAGCGGGCGGCCGGGATCTCATCGCCCAGGGCGCCCGCGTACTCGAACACCGTCTGGGCCGGTCGCGGGCCGAAGCCGAAGCGGCCGGCAAATCGAGCCAGCGCGCCCCAAGCCTGGTCCGGCTCCATCGCCCGCCGGGACCCGCGGCGTCGGGCCACCAGGGCCAGGGCGGCGATGCCGATGAACAGGATGACCCCGATCGCGATGAACAGGGCGCGATTTGCGCCGGGCGTGCCCAGGTTCGTCGTACCGCCGCCCGACGCGGGCTCGTCGGGGTCCTCGAAGGGGAGGCGGCTGGGCTGCGCCGTCGCCGGCCGTGAGCTCGAGGTCACCACGGCTCCCGAAGGAATGGGCAGGGGCTGGCCGACGGGACGGCCGGCCGGCCCACCGGTCGGATCGAACTCGATCCAGCCGTAGCCGGGGAAGAAGGACTCGACCCACCAGTGCGCGGCGCCGGCGGACACGACCTCGGTCCCGTCCGGCGCTCGCTCACCGGACAGGAAGCCGTAGGCCACCCGGCTCGGTATCCCCGCCTGCCGCATCAGGATCGTCATGGTCTGCGCGTAGTACTCGCAATAGCCGGTCTTGATCGTGGCGAAGCACTCCACGCTGGAGATGCCCTCACAGCGCGACCGGACGGCCTCGCGGACATCGCCCGAATAGGTGAAGTTGGCGGAATCGCGGAAGTAGTCCTGCATCGCCAGGCCCAGGTCGTAGGGCGTGACGGCCGCTCCTCCCTTTGCAAGCTGCGTGAGGCTCTCCACGCGACCGAGCAGGGCCAGCGCGTTGGGTCCGAGCGAGTCCTCGGGGACCCCCAGGTAGATCTCCTTCACATCGGCCGGGTAGTCGGTCCCGGCCGCCCGGAGGCGGTTCTCGGTCAGGCCGCCGGGAACGTCGCCGAAGACCGGAATGAGCGCCGTGACGGTGTAGCCGTCGGGCGCCGAGTCGGCGACGACGGTGGCGAACCACTTGTTCGCCCCGACGATCTGTACCGTGACCGGCTGATCAACTGAATCGATGGTGGCGGGGCTCAGGATCGTATGGTCACGGAAGGCGTCGGGGCTGATCCGGGCCCGGACCTCGCGGCTGCCAACCTGGCGGCTGGGATCCTCGCCGGTGCCTTCCAGCAGCGGCGCGTCGGGGTTGCGTGACAGGGGCTCGGTCAGACCCCATGTCCAGGTCGCAACGCCCGAATAGTCCGCATAGGTGCCCGCCCGCCACTTGAACTGGCGCGATTCGTTGGCCGGAAGCTGGACTCTGAAGGCCACCCGGTCGAGCGGCGCCCAGAGCCCGTTGGTGGTTGCGGTCGCGCCGAAGCCAACTCCGCCCAGACCGCGTGGATCGCCGCCCGTCGGGATGATTCGCTTCAGGACCTGCTCGAGCCCGGAGAGGCGCGACGGCAGGTCGCTCCACAGGTCTCGGAGGGGCGCCGACGACGCCGTCGCCGTGAGGACGAGGGCACCCAGGACGGCGATCGCGACGAACGACGCGCCACCGCGGAGGTGCAGGTCGGCCACCGTCCGCGGGTCGCCGATCTGCCGACGGGCCCAGATCACCTGCTCGTCGAAGGCGTGCAACCGGATCAGCACCAGCAGGGCCGCCAGGCTGAAGGCGATGAGCAGCCGGAGCTGGTCGTTGCGGGTCAGGGCCATGTTGGCCAGCAGCAGCAGGCCGTTCACGACGACGGCATCGAACGGCCGGCGATGCCTGAAGACGGCGAAGCCGGTGAACTGGCCGGCCGCCCAGACCATCGCCCCGAAGACGATGTGGTAGTGCGCGAACTGGGAGGTGAAGGGCCGGGCCAGGATCGCGATATCGACGTATGCCCGGAAGGCGGCCGTACCGGCGGCGTGGTAGCGCTGGGCGAGCGCGGCGAGGTCGAAGCCCGAGACAGCTGAGCCGAGGATGATTCCTCCGGCGAGGAGCGGCAGGAGCAGCCCGGCGATCATCGCGCCCACGAGATGCGCCCTCCAGCGGCTCCAGCCGACCTTCGCGCCGGCCAGCCCAACGGCCACACCGCCGACGGCCAGCCAGACCAGGTAGCCGGTGTCGCCCTGCGATTTGGGGATCCAGCCGGCGTCCTCGAGGGACCAGGCGAAGGGCAGGACCAGGAAGATGGCGAGCACCACGGCGAGCCAGCCTTCAACGGGCCGCGCCGCGGCGAGCGTGGCCCAGCTCGGCCGGGCGAGCGGACGCCTGAGCTCGAACGCGGGAGCGGTCATGACGTCAACAGCTCGCCCAGCGCGCGAGCCGGCGTCACGGTGTGGACGGCAACGTCGAACTCGGCGAGGGCGTGCCGCAGGGCGCGGTTCGCCTGCGCGGCTTCGGCGTCCGCCGGGTCGGGCGGCCCGGCCGGCCGGCCGGCGCGCCGACCCTCCTCATCGCGGGCGTAGCGCGCATAGGCGGCGACGTCGACGGACACCACGACGCAGGCGACGCCGCGCGAGCGAAGCGTCGCCAGGGGCTTGACCCACGATCGATCGAGGGACGGCGTCACGATGACCGCGGTCATGCCCCGCCGGATGCGGGGCACCGTCGCGATCAGGGCCTCTGACAGGGGGTTCCCGCCGTCGCCCTCGACCGCGGCCAGCAGCTGCATGACCTTCTGGTGCTGCCGACCGCCCCGATCGGGTGGCAGCTGCGCCAGCCGGTGGGCGTTGACGGTCAGACCTACGGCGCGGTTCTCGAGCAGGGCCTTGTCGGCGAGGGCCGCGGCCACCCGGACGGCAGCTTCGACGGTCGACTCGTCGCCCGTCCCGGCCTGGACCGCCCGCTCGAGATCGAGGACGATCCAGGCATCGGCCGTCTGCTCGAGGTCGAACTCCTTGACCTGGATGTCGCCATGGCGGGCGGTGGACTTCCAGTGGATCCGGTTGAAGGCGTCGCCGGGTGCCCACGGCCGGACAGTCGTTGCCAGCGGTGTCGCCTGCAGGGTCCGCTCGCGCATCGCGTGGCTGCCATCGAGCTTTGCGGCCGGGAGGCGCCACTGTGGCAGGGCCTCGATTCGGGGGTACACCACGACGCTCACGCCGGTGCCGACGGCGGCCGACGATTCGAAGAAGCCGAACGGGTCGCCGGTCCGGATCTGGAGCGGCTCGACGCGGAAGTGACCGCGCCGCGTCAGCGGCGTCCGGATGAGCCACGAGCGCTCCGTCGTGGGCCCGAGCGAGATCGCCCGGCCCGGCAGGCCGGCGGGCAGCGACGTCGGGTTGTGGATCTCGAGCCACGGCTTCGGCACCCGGCTCGTGTTCCGCAGCGTGTAGGTCACCCGGAGCTTGTCGCCGACGTGGCCCGAGAGCTGGCTGACGGCGTACCCGGCCTCGAGATCGGACAGGCCGAGGCGGGTCAGGACGTAGGACCCGCCAACAACCAGGACGGTCAGGTAGACCAGGTAGAACAGGAACGGCAGGCCGGTCGAGAAGGCGGCGACGATCAGGACCAGGCCCAGGAACTGGACCTGCAGCCGGCGGATCAAGGCTCGATAGTCCTCGGTCCGAGGACTCAGCCCTCGGTCACCCCGACGCGGGCGACAACCTGGCGGAGCCCGCCGGAGGACGGGATCCCCTCCGGCACGTGACCGATCGGGGTCGTGTCGAGGAGCTCCGCGACAATCTGGGCGGGCAGGACGTCGTGGACCGACGAGCTGGTCTTGATGATCAGTCGGTGGGCCAGGGCGGACTCGGCGATGGCCTTGACGTCGTCCGGGATGACGTAGTCGCGGCCGAGCAGGCCGGCCAGCGCCTGGCCCGCGCGGTAGAGGGCGATCGAGCCCCGCGGCGAGGCGCCGAGGTAGATGTCAGGATGGCTGCGCGTGCCGTTGACCAGGCGAACGATGTAGTCCGCGACGCTCGGGTTGACATAGATGTCGCGGACCGCGGCCTGCATCTCGCGCAGCTCCTCGACCGAGCAGACCACTTCGAGCTCGTCGATGGGATGCTGGCGCTTCTGCTCGTCGAGGATGACGATCTCCTCCGCGGGCTTGGGGTAGCCGAGCCGGATGCGGAGCATGAACCGGTCCAGCTGTGCCTCGGGGAGGGCGAACGTGCCTTCGTACTCGATCGGGTTCTGGGTGGCGATGACCAGGAACGGGTCGGGCATCGCCCAGGTCGTGCCATCGACCGTGGCCTGGCGCTCCTCCATGCACTCGAGGAGCGACGACTGCGTCTTGGGCGTGGCCCGGTTGATCTCGTCGGCCAGGACCACCTGGCTCATGATCGGCCCGGGCCGGAACTCGAACTCCTGCGTCTTCTGGTTGTAGATGGACAGGCCGGTCACGTCCGACGGCAGGAGGTCCGGCGTGAACTGGATGCGCCGAAACGTGCAGCCGAGGCTCCTGGCGATCGCCTTGGCGAGGACGGTCTTGCCGGTGCCCGGAACGTCCTCGATCAGCAGGTGGCCGCGGCACATCAGCGCGACGAGGGCAAACCGCACCTCGCTGTGCTTGCCCACGATCACCCGCTCGACGTTGTCGAGGACTCGGTCCCCCGTTTCCTGAATCCTGGTCATGTAGCTCCCCTCGCGGCCCGTGGCGACAAGAATCCCAGGCCGAGGCTGATTGCGGTCACGGGATGGTACGAC
This sequence comes from Candidatus Eiseniibacteriota bacterium, assembly GCA_035633135.1. Taxonomy (GTDB): domain Bacteria; phylum Chloroflexota; class Limnocylindria; order Limnocylindrales; family CSP1-4; genus UBA5189. The sequence goes on along the minus strand of DASQFM010000282.1, from coordinate 84 downwards.
GGAGCGGCCGGAAAGGTTCCCAAACCGGCCCGGGCACGCCGGCCCGACGCTCCGGGATCAGCCGCCGGCCCAGGTCGACCACGC
>DASQFM010000281.1:0-6690 GCA_035633135.1 Candidatus Eiseniibacteriota bacterium | reverse complement strand
AACGCCTCCCTGGAAGAGGTGGTGATGGCCCTTCGAACGCGGCCGACCCAGTTCCCAGACCTCGGGAGCGGCGTCCAGACGGAGCACCTCACCGCGGCATCCCGGCTCGTGAGCTACCTGACCGGCTTCGCGGTCCAGCCCAACAAGGCAATCGTCGGCGGCAACGCCTTCGCCCACGAATCGGGCATCCACCAGGACGGCGTCATCAAGAACCCGCTGACCTACGAGATCATGACGCCGCAGTCGGTGGGCCTGGCCGGCAGCTCCCTGACGATCGGCAAGCTGTCGGGCCGGCGCGGCCTGGGCGGCAAGCTGAAGGAGCTCGGCTACGAGCTCGACGCCGCCGCGCTGGACGCCGTCTACCGCCAGGCGATCGAGCTCGCCGACGCCAAGAAGGAGGTCACCGACGAGGACCTCCTCGCCCTGGTCGAGCAGCGCGTGGCCGAGGTCCCCCAGGCGGTCCAGCTGCAGGGCTGGAACGTCACCTCGTCCCATGGCGGCAAGGCGACCGGGATGGTGTCGCTGTCCGTCGGCGACGAGGACCACGCCGAGGCGGCGATCGGCAACGGGCCCGTCGATGCGCTCTTCGCGGCGGTCGATGCGGCGGTCGAGCCGGTATTCGGCTGGCATCCCGTCCTCGAGACGTACGAGATCAAGGCCGTGTCGAGTGGCGAGGACGCCCAGGGCCGGGTCCTGGTCCGGTGTCGCCGGTCGAGCGACGAGGGTCCGGGGGCCCTGATCGTCTCCGGCCACGGCTTGTCGACCAACATCATCGAGGCCTCGGTCGAGGCGTACCTCGTGGCGGTGAACAAGCTGCACGGCGCGGACGGAACGCTGGGCGGCTCGTACGCCTCGCGGCGCGTCATCGAGACGGACACGGTTCCATGACGAACGGCCACGATCCCGGGGCGGCCCCGGGAGCCGCCGCCGGCACGCAGACATACCGGCTCGTCGCGCTGCCGGGCGACGGCGTCGGGCCCGACGTCGTGCACGCGGCCCGGCGCGTCCTCGATGCCGTTGCCGCTGCCGACGGCTTCCTCCTTGAGTGGACCGAGGTGCTGGCCGGTGGCGCGGCCATCGACGCGTACGGCGTCGCCATCCGGCCGGAGGACATCACCCTCGCCGGAGAGGCGGATGCGGTCCTCCTCGGCGCCGTCGGCGGGCCCCGCTGGGACGATCCCAACGCCGCGGTTCGGCCCGAGCAGGCGCTGTTCGCCCTGCGCGGCAACCTCGAGCTCTTCGCCAACCTCCGCCCGGTTCGCGTCCACCCATCGCTGGTGCCGTCGTCGCCGCTGCGCCCCGAATTGCTCGAGGGCGTCGACCTGCTGATCGTGCGCGAGCTCACCTCGGGGCTGTACTTCGGGCGGCCCTCCGAAGAGCGATCCACCGCCGAGGGCCGGGTCGCGGTCGACACGCTGTGGTACACCGAGGCGGAGATCCGGCGCGTCGTCCGCCTCGCCTTCGAGCTCGCCCGCGGCCGGCGCCATCGCCTCATGAGCGTCGACAAGGCGAACGTCCTGGCCACGTCACGGCTCTGGCGCAAGGTCGTGAACGAGCTCCGGACGGAGTACGCGGACGTTGAGACCGGCCACCAGCTGGTCGACTCGGCCGCGATGCTCCTGGTCCGCCGGCCGGCCGACTTCGACGTCATCGTGACCGAGAACCTGTTCGGCGACATCCTGTCCGACGAGGCCGCGGTCCTCGCCGGAAGCCTCGGGATGCTGCCCTCGGCCTCGCTGGGCGAGCGGCGGACGGCCCACGGCCGGTTCGGGCTGTACGAGCCCATCCATGGCTCCGCGCCTGACATTGCCGGCCGCGACATCGCCAACCCACTGGGGACCATCCTCTCCGGCGCGATGCTGCTGCGGTGGTCGCTGGGGCGCGAGGAAGCGGCCGACGCGATCGAGGCCGCGGTCGCCGAAGCCCTCGAAGCCGGCATCCGGACTGCCGACCTGGTGCCGGGCGGTGGCGACACCAGCGGCCTCCAGGTCGTCGGCACGACCGGCATGACCGAGGCCGTCCTGGAACGGCTGGGGTCCCGCGCGAGGCCGCCCTCCGTCGGGGGGAGTGCCGCCGGGACTGCCAACGACACCACCGGCGTCGTCGGGGCCGGGGCCGGGGTCGAGGCGTGACGGTGACGCTCGATCCCGGGCTGGCCCAGCCCGCGTCCGATGAACCGGCGGGCGAGCGGCCGGTGGTGCTGTACGACACGACGCTGCGCGACGGCACCCAGGGCGAGAACGTCATCCTGTCGCTGGCCGACAAGCTCCGGATCGCCCGGATGCTGGACGAGTACGGGATGCCGTACGTGGAGGGTGGCTGGCCGGGCTCGAATCCCAAGGACATCGAGTTCTTCAAGGCCGCCCGGGGCTTGACCTGGAGCTGCGCTCGCCTGGCGGCCTTCGGTTCCACCCGCCACCGTTCGAACCGCCCGGAGGAGGACCCGAACCTCCTGGAGCTGGTCCGCGCCGAAACGCCGGTCGTGGCCATCTTCGGCAAGTCGTGGCTGCTGCACGTCACCGAGGTCCTCGGCGCAAGCGCGGCGGAGAACCTCGACATGATCGCGGACAGCGTTCGCTTCGTCGCCGAGCACGGCCGCGAGGTGGTCTACGACGCCGAGCACTTCTTCGACGGCTACCGGGCCGATCGCGACTACGCCCTCGCCACCCTCCGAGCGGCCCGCGACGCGGGCGCCGCCAGCCTCGTCCTGTGCGACACCAACGGCGGAACCCTGACGAGCCAGCTCCTGGACATCGTGGCCGACGTGCGAGCGACGCTCGAGGCCGATCCCGACGCCGACCCCGTCGTCTGGGGCATCCACACCCATAACGACGCGGACCTCGCGGTCGCCAACTCGATCGCCGCGGTCCAGGCCGGCATCCGCCACGTCCAGGGCACGATCAACGGCTATGGCGAGCGCTGTGGCAACGCCAACATGGTCAGCATCCTCGCGAACCTCGCCCTGAAGACCGGCTTGCCGCTGGTACCCGCCGGCGGCGGCGACCTCACCCACCTGACCGAGCTCTCGCGCGCCGTTGCCGAGATCGCCAACCTCGCGCCCAACGACTGGCAGCCATACGTCGGCCGCTCGGCCTTCGCCCACAAGGGCGGGGTTCACGGCGCGGCCGTGGCCAAGGTCGCGCGCAGCTACCAGCACGTCGATCCCGCCGCCGTCGGCAACGAGGGCCGGCTCGTCGTGTCCGAGCTCGGCGGCCGGGCCAACACACAACTCCGGGCCGAGCAGCTCGGCCATCGCCTCGAAGGCCTGGTCGACCCGCGCGTCCTCTCGACCCTGATCAAGCAGCTCGAGAGCGAGGGCCTGTCGTTCGAGGGCGCGGAGGCGTCGTTCGAGCTGCTGATCCGGCGCCACCAGGTCGACTATTCGCCGCCGTTTCGGGTCATCGACTACACCTGCCTGGTCGAACAGCGCGCCGACACGGAGCTGCGGGCCGAGGCGACCGTCAAGGTCGAGGTCGACGGGGAGGTCCTCCACACCGCCGCCGACGGCAACGGCCCGGTGAACGCCCTCGACGCGGCCCTCCGGAAGGCCCTTCGGGCGTTCTACCCGATCCTGGACACCGTCCACCTGTACGACTACAAGGTCCGGATCCTGGATTCGGGTGCCGCGACTGGAGCACGAACGCGGGTGACGATCGAATCGACCGACGGCGTCCAGGAATGGTCGACGATGGGCTCCGACACCAACATCATCGCGGCCTCGGCGACGGCCCTGGCGGACTCCCTCGAGTACGCGATCTGGAAGCACGGCGCCGAGCTGCGGCGCCGCGATGAACGGCACTTCACGACCGTCGCCCCGGGGAGGTAACCGATGTCACCGAGCAAGACCAGGACGAGTCGCGGCGGGTCCGGCTCGAACGCCGCGGCCAGCGCCGGCTCGAACGCCGCGGCCGGCACCCCGGCGCTCCACCTTTCGCGCTGGACGATCACTTCGGGCAGCAACGTCCGAAGCCGGGGCGCGGTCGTGATCGAAGCTGGCGACCACCACTGGCAGGCCTCGGCCGATGGCAACGGCGCAGTGGATGCGCTGCTTCGGGCCGTCGACGAGGCACTCCACGACGTCCTGGCGGGCCATCCGCGCCTCGTCAGCTACGACGTCCACGCCGTGGCCGAGGGACCCGACGCCGAGGGACTGGTGTCGGTCGAGCTCATGCCGCCCGCCGGCGCCGAGGGCGCGCGCGGAACCGGTCGCTACGCCGGCCAGGCCCAGAGCACGAACATCATCGCCGCCTCGATCGAGGCCTACATCGAGGCCCTGAATACGATGCTGGACGAGGCCCATTGGGCCGGTGCCGCCGAGTCGGCCGGGCGTGGCCGGCGCGCCAAGGCCCAGCCCCACGGTCGGCGCGGCGAGTTCGACCGCGAGAAGGCAGAGCACGACACGACGAATTGGTTTGAGCGGTAGCGCGCGGCTATCGTTCGCGCGGCCGCCGGCGCGGGTACCGCCTGTGCGCCGCCCCGGCCGGCACACGCGCGGGCGGCACACGTGCGGCCGATGACCCGGGTGCATCAAATGGGACCATTCGATCCGAATCGATGCTCCGGGCGCATCGATCCGAGGTGATTCGATCGCCGGAGCGCGCATCAACAGCTTCATCGCCGCGACCCCGCGGAAAGCAGCCGCGAAATCGATGCAGCCGCGAAAATCGATGCACGCCGCGCATCACCCGCAACCCCGGTGAGGAAATCGATGCCCGACGAGCATCAACCGCAACCGCGGTGAGGAAATCGATGCACGCCGCGCATCACCCGCAACCCCGGTGAGGAAATCGATGCCCGACGAGCATCACGTCCACCTTCAAGCGATAGGACGATGACCGCAACGCATCACGTCGACGGGGATGGCGCCGACAACGTTGGCGGGCCGATCGCCTACGCGGGGGAGCCCGGAGCGTTTGCCGAGGATGCCGTGCTCGCCGCCTTCCCGGACGCGGAGCGCCGCGCCGTGCCGGGTTTCGCCGAGGTCTTCGCGGCCGTCGTTGAGGGCGAGGCCACGCGGGGCGTCGTGCCGATCGAGAACCTCGTCAACGGCACGGTTCGCGAGACCTACGACCTGCTGCTCAGGCACGACCTCGAGATCGTCGGCGAGATCGTCGTCCCGGTCCGCCTGTGCCTCGCCGCGCTGTCGGGCCAGACGATCGATGAGATCGAGCGGGTCTACTCGCACATCCAGGCGCTCGGGCAGGCCGAGCCGTTCCTGCGCCAGCACCGCTGGACACTCCTGACGACGTACAACACGGCAGGCGCCGGCAAGCTCATCGTCGAGCGCGGCGAGCGGGGTGCCGCGGCGGTGCTATCGCCCCGTGCCGCGGCCGGCCTCGGTCTCGAGATCCTGGCCGATGGCATCGAGGAGGTTCCCGACAACCGGACCCGATTCCTGGTCCTGGCGCGACCGGGCGCCGTGGCTCGACCGAGCGCCGCGGTCCCGCGCGACGGCGCCGGATCCCCGGACCCGGCTCCCGCGCCCCCGGGCGACGGCGCCGGAACGCCTGACCCGGGTCCCACGGCCCCGGGCGACACCGCCGGATCGCCGGGCCCGGCTCCCGCGGCCGGACCCCAGCCCCGCACCCGTAGCCGCACGACGTTCGTATTCGGCGTCCGCAACGAGCCCGGTTCGCTGCTCGTCGCGCTCGGGACGTTCGCGCGACGCGGCCTGAACCTCTCGAAGCTCGAGTCTCGCCCCAGCCGGGGCGCGGCCTGGGAATACGTGTTCTGGGCCGATCTCGACGGCTCGGTGAACGAGCCGGCCATCGCCGAAGCCCTGGCCGAGCTTCGAACGACGTCCACGATGGTGCGTGTCCTGGGCTCCTACCCGCGAGCCGGGGAGCCCTGATCGCGACGAACCTGGAACGCTGCTAGGGCGCCAGCCGATGGTAGGCTCGCCCTCGATGGATAAAGCCTTCCACGACGCGATCGCGACCGGCTACGGCCTGCCCGACACCGAGCCGCGCGTGATCATCGGCAGCGCGATGCACGACGGGGAGCTCGTCAACGACGCGCGGGTCCAGGTGGCGTTGGCGATGCTGAACCGGCACGGCTTGATCGCCGGAGCCACCGGAACCGGCAAGACGAAGACCCTCCAACTGCTCGCCGGACAGCTGTCGTTGGCCGGGGTCCCCGTGTTCGTGGCCGACATCAAGGGCGACGTGACAGGGATCGCCGCGCCGGGCAATGGCGCGGACCCGAAGGTCATCGACCGCTGTGCCTCGCTCGACTGGACCTTCCAGCCCGCCGGCCACCCGGTCGAGTTCCTGTCGCTCACCGGCGAGCTGGGGGCGCAGGTCCGGGCGACGGTCTCCTCGTTCGGGCCGCTGCTCCTCGGCAAGGTGCTCGACCTCAACGAGACGCAGACCTCGATCCTCGCTCTCGTCTTCAAGTACTGCGACGACAACGACCTGCCGCTGCTGGACCTCGCCGACCTGGCGACAACGCTGAAGTTCCTCTCGTCCGACGAGGGCAAGCCCTACCTCGCGGAGTACGGCGGCATGTCCAGTTCTTCGGTCGGCGTCCTGCTCCGGTCGATCGTCGTGCTCGAGCAGGAAGGCGCCGACGTCTTCTTCGGCGAGCCGGAGTTCGAGGTCGAAGACCTCCTGCGCACGACGCCCGAGGGCGAGGGGATCATCAGCATCCTCGAGCTCTCGGATGTCATGGACAAGCCGCGCCTCTTCTCGA
>DASQFM010000280.1:0-4877 GCA_035633135.1 Candidatus Eiseniibacteriota bacterium | reverse complement strand
CGACCAGGCCGCGGCGGGTGGGCTCGTGCTCGACGAAGAGGTTGGCCAGGATCGAGCGCTCCGGAAAGAGGCTCAGCTCCTGGTAGACGATGCCGATCCCGCGCCGCCGAGCTGCCGCGGGCGTATCGAGGTCGACGACCTCGCCGGCAACGCGGATCTCGCCGCTGTCCGGCCGGACCGCCCCGGCGAGGATCTTCATGAGAGTGGATTTGCCGGCCCCGTTCTCGCCCACGACCGCGTGGATCGTGCCGCGAGCCACGGCCAGGTCCATGCCGTCGAGGGCGACGATGCCGCCGTAGTGCTTCCGCAGCGCGACGACCTCGACGGCCGGAATTGCCCGGGCCTGGGAGGCAGGGGCGGGCTGGATCACGACCCAGCCCGCCCTGCGATTCCCGTCATCTCGCGTTACCTGGGCTCGTTCGTTACTTGGCCTCGTTCTCGATCGGCTCGATGAGCGTCGCCCAGTTCGCGATCTGGTTGTCGACCAGGGGCTGGTAGTACTCCCGGGTTAGGTCCGGCGAAGCGGAGATCTCCTCCAACTGGGCGAACGTCAGGGCCGGCAGGTTGAACGGTTCCGTGACGCTGTCGGCCGTGACGATCTCCGTTCCGGCGTCGAGGAAGCCGCCCTTGGAAAGGTCGACGGTCGAGATCTTGCGAACGGTGTCGGCCAGGATCTTGATCGGCAGGTAACCCTGCATGAACGGCGTCTGGCCAAGGCTCACGTAGGCGTTGCCGGCCTTGATCTCGGCCAGGTTCTCGGTCGGCAGGTCATAGCCGCCCGAGACGAACGGCTTGTCCGGATTCGCAGCCTGCAGCTTGCCGAGGCTGGCGATGTCGAAGGCGCACAGGCCGATCATGCCCTTCGCATCCGGGTTGGCTGAGAGGAGCGCCTCCCAGGCGGCATAGTTCTCGTTCGTCGAGGCCTTCACGTCGAAGGGCCCGAGGATCTCGATCCCGGCCGCCTTCTCGAGGGACTCGGTGACGCCCTTGGCCCGGTTCTCGAGGACCGGGAAGCCGGGGAAGCAGTTGCCGACGATGACCTTGCCCGTCGCGCTCGCTCCGCCGAGCTTGTCGAGCACCTTTGCGCCGAGGATCCGGCCGCTCTCGACCGAACGCTCGCCGACATACGGCGCCTTGACCGAGACCTCGAGCAGGTTGAACTGCACGATCGGCGTGCCCGAGTCGATGATGTCGTTGAGCCCGCTGGCCATGGAGACGCCGGGCACCGAGGTGGCGACGCCCTGGACCCCGGCCGCGACGAGGTTCTGGACGGCCTTGAGCTGCGCATCCGCGTCGCCGCCCTCCGGTCCGGTGACCTGGAGCTCGACGTTCAGATCCTTCGCCGCCGCGTTGGCGCCGTCGATGATCTGCTGGATGAACGGGTTGCCGATGACGTGGGTGACGAACCCGAGCTTGATGCTCTCGGCGTTCGGATCCGTCGTCGCCGCCGTGGTCGCGGCGGCGGTCGGTGCGGTCGTGGCCGCCGGGGCCTGGGTCGCCCCGCCCCCGCCGCACGCCGCGAAAACCATGAGCGCAATGGCCAGCAATGCCGGCCCTCGATATCGATTCACGATGTCGATCTCCTCCTCGAGTCGATTCGTTCTGCAACCGGGCGGGGACCTCCCGTCTGGCATACCCACGGCTGACCGGGGGAGCCCCGATCAGCCGCCCTCAAAGGGCTTCGGTGGCAGCTCGCTGACGCCGCTCCCGCTGGCGCCTGACGAACTGGTCGACGGCGACCGCCACGATGATGACGGCGCCGGTGACGAAGGTGCTCCATTTGACATCGACGCCGAGGAACAGGATCCCCGTCGTGATGACCTGGATGATCAGCGCGCCGACGACGGCGCCGAGGATGGTTCCCCGCCCGCCGGACAACGGCGTCCCGCCGATGATGACTGCGGCGACGACTGGCAGCAGGTAGTCGCCACCGGTCACCGGATCGATGGCCTCCCGAAAGCCGAGGAACAACGAGCTGGTGAGACCGGCGATGAGGCCCATCAGGACGAGGACCTGGACCCGCGTGCGATCGACGGGAATGCCGGCCAGCCGGGCGGCATCGGGATTGCTGCCCATCGCCTGGACCCGATAGCCGAAGCGAGTGTAGTGCAGGAGCACGTGCAGCCCGATCGCGAGCACGACGAACAGGATCGCCACGACCGGGATGATCCCGAGGACCTTGGTCTGCATCACGGTGAAGAACAGGTGGTCCTTCATCGGCGGGATGACGGCCCGCGACTCGTTGACGACGAGCGACAACCCGCGGAAGGCCGAGAACGTGCCTAGGGTGATGATGATCACCGGGATGCGGAGCCGGATGGCCAGGATCCCGTTGACCAGCCCCAGCAGGCCGCCGAACGCGATCCCCACGAGCACGCCGAGCCATGGGTCGAGCCCGGCGACCATCGTCTTGGCGGCGATGACCGCGGAAAAGTTGAACATCCACCCGACCGACAGGTCGATGTCGCGGATCGCGACGACGAACACCATCCCGAGGGCGAGCATCCCGATGAATGCGGCGCCCGACAGCTGCTGGAAGAGCGTCGTCGGCTGCAGGAAGTTCGGCCGAAGAACACCCACGATGGTGACGAGCACCAGCAGCGCGACGATCACGCCCGTCTCGTCCGGCAGGGAGCGGCGACGGGATCGGCTGGCAGTCGCGGCCGGCGAGGTCACGCCGAGAGTTCCAGCACGGACCGGAAGACCCGCCCGGCCCGCAGGTCCTCCAGCGCCTCGTTGGCTTCCTCGAGCGGCCGGACCCGCTCCACGAGGTGGTCCACCTTGAGCGTGCCGTCGAGATACAGGTCGATCGCCTCGCGGATGTCGTCGGGTACGAAGCCCCGTGAGCCGAGGACGGCCAGCTCACGCCAGAAGATGTCCACGGCGCGGACCCGGAACGGATCGAGGCTCGAGCCGATGAGGACGACGCGGCCGCCCGGGCCGCCCATCGCGATGGCCTGCTCGTCGACCGCCGCGGAGCCGACGCACTGGATGACCACCTCGGGCCCGTAGCCGCCGGTGAGGGCCCTGACCGCGGCGACGGGATCGCCCGCCTCGGCGGCAACGGTCTCGTCTGCGCCGAGCTGCCGGGCGAGCTCGAGCTTCGCCTGCGAGCGGGTGACGGCGATGACCCGGGCGCCGTAGGCCTTGCCGAGCTGGACGGCGTTGGAGCCCAACCCGCCGACGCCCATCACGACGAGGGTCTCCCCCGGCTGCAGCTTCGCAATACGCTTGAGCCCGTGGAGCGGGGTCGCCACCGCGTCGGTGAGTACGGCCAGGACCGCCGGCGGAACCGGCGCCGGCGGCCGCACCAGCGCGTCGACCGGCCGGATGACGTACTCGGCGAAGGCACCGTCCACGTCGACGCCCATCCGGACGACGTGGGGGCTGATGTTGGGTCGACCGGCGGCGGCCCACGGGTCGCCCGGCGGGGTGGTGATGTAGTACAGCGCGACCTGGTCGCCGGGGGCCACCGCGGTCACCTCCGCCCCGATCGCGTCGACCACGCCGGCCGCCTCGTGGCCGGGGACCATCGGGAAGGCCACCTTGTCGCCGAAGCCGCCCTTCTGGAGGAACAGATCGGAGCCGCACACGCCGCAGGCCTGGACACGAATCCGCGCCTCGCCGGGCCCAGGCTCGGGTCGTGGACGCGTGGCGGCCCGGACCGGTTGACCGACCCCCGGCAGCTCGACGACACGCATGGTGGCGGTCATTCCATGCCGGCGGTCATCCGTCGTCCGGCTCGCGGACGGCACCGCGAACGGCGATCGCCTCCATCTCGCACAGCATGCCCGGGATGAGGAAGCCCACGACCACACCGGTCGAGGCGGGATAGGGCGGTCGGAGGAATTCGCTTCGGATCGCCTTGAACGCGGCGTAGTCCGCCGCATCGGCGAGATACGTGTTGAGGCGCAGCACGCCGTCGAGCGACGAGCCCTGCTCCCGCAGCACCCGGTCGAGGTTTCGGAAGGCCTGTCGGAGCTGGTCCTCAAAGGCCGCCTGCAGCTGGCCGCCGTCGTCCATGCCGGTCTGGCCCGAGGTGATGACCAGGTCATCGGTCCGGACCGATTGCGAGAACTGCAGGTCGCGAGTCCAGCCGAAATGGAACCGGCTGGTGAGCGCGTGCTGGGTCATCAGTCCACCAGGTCAGTACATCAGGAAGCCGCCGGAGGCGTTGATCGTGGAGCCGGTGATGTAGCGGGCGTGGTCCGACGCGAGGAAGACCACGGGCCCTGCCATCTCCTCTGGTTCCGCGACGTAGCCCAGCGGGGTCTGCTTCTTCATGTTCTCGTAGACCTCGGGCGCGAGGCCGGTCATCAGCATCGGCGTGTGGACCTGGCCCGGCGAGACGCAGTTGACCGTGATCTGGTGGGGTCCGAAGGTCCGGGCGAGGCCCCGGCTCATCGTGGTGATGCCACCCTTCGTCGCGGCGTAGGCCACCGAGCCGCCGAACCCGCCGGTCCACCAGCCCTGCGAGCTGAACAGGATGATCCGGCCACCCTGACCCTGCTCGATCATGGCCGCGCCGGCGGCCCGCGCCAGGAAGAAGGCGGCCTTGAGGTTGATGTCGTGCTGGAAGTCCCAGTCGTCCTCGGTCACCTCGGCCAGCGAGCCGCGCCGGCGCAGCACGGCGGCGAGATTCGACAGGACGTACAGGTTGCCCAGCTCCTCGCGGGCCCGGGCGATCAGCGCGTCGTGGCCAGACAGGTCTCGGAGATCGGCGGCGACGCCGATGTGGCCCTCGCCCTCGAGTCCGGCCACGACCTCATCGACCTTCGCCTGATCGACGTCGACCGCCATCACCCGGGCGCCCGTCGTCGCAAATGCCTCGGTCACCGCCCGGCCGATCCCGCCGGCCGCGCCGGTCACGATGACGC
>DASQFM010000279.1:0-8863 GCA_035633135.1 Candidatus Eiseniibacteriota bacterium | reverse complement strand
AGCTCCTGCAGGTGCCGCTCGGCCTCCTGGCGAACCACGACGGAGCCGCCGTGGGCCTCGTCCTGACCGGTGGCTATCGCCCGCGACGGGCGGTCCTCGAGGCGATCCGGCGCGCGGACCTGTTCGCGACACTGGTGGATGCCGACACCTATTCCGTCGCCTCGGAGATCCACGACCTGCTCGTCAAGACGCACCCGGCCGACGCCGAGAAGATCCGGCTGATCAAGGAGCTGGTCGCGGCGAACCTCGACGTCGACCTGATCCTGGCCGCTGCCGCGGAGCTGCCCGTTTCGGTCTCCTGACGAGGCCCGGCCCGTCAGCCAATCGGCGCGTTGTCGATCAGGCGGGTGCTCCCGAACCGGACGGCCATCGAGAGCAGAGCCGGCCCGTCCACGAGATCGAGCTCCTCGAGGCTGGCCGCGTCCGCGACCGACACGTAGTCCGGCCTGGCCCGGGGTTCAGTGGCCAGGACCTCGGCCATCGTCGATCGCAACGCCTCGCCGGAGCGCTCGCCCTCCGCCCATCGCGCGCGCGCCGTCTCCAGGGCCCGATGGAGGACCGCGGCGGCGGCTCGCTCGGCGGGGGAGAGATGGACGTTGCGGGACGAGATCGCGAGGCCGTCCCGCTCACGGATCGTGGGGCAGGCGATGACCTCCGTCGGAAGCGCCAGATCGGCCGCCATTCGCCGGATCACCTGCAGCTGCTGGGCGTCCTTCTGGCCGAAGTAGGCCCGCTCGGCGCCGACGAGGGCGAACAGGATCGCGACGACCGTCGCGACGCCGTCGAAGTGGCCGGGCCTGGCCGCCCCTTCGAGCGGCCGTGCGATCGCGCCGACCGAGACGGTCGTGTCGAAGCCCGGCGGATAGATCTCGTCGACCGGCGGCGCGAAGACGATGTCGACACCCTCGGATTCGCAGATCGCCAGGTCGCGCGGCTCGTCGCGGGGGTACTGCTCGAGGTCGGACGGATCGCCGAACTGGCGAGGGTTGACGAAGATGGTGACGACGACCGTCGCGTTGTCACGGCGGGCCCGCTGCATTAGCGCCCGATGACCCTCGTGGAGCCAGCCCATCGTCGGCACCAGGCCGATCGGCCGATGGGCGTCCGCGAGGGCTTCGCGAAGCTCGGCCCGGGTTCGAACGACACGGGTCATGGGCGGGGCCTGGCCTTCGGTATCGCCGTCATCGCTGGCAGCCTACGGCAGTCGCCACCGCTACGATCACCTGCGTGGATAGCGGCACGGACGAGCGGACGCGCTGCTGGTGGGCAACGACATCGGGAGCCGACCCGCTCTTTCTCGCCTACCACGACGATGAGTGGGGCGTTGCGTCACGCGACCCGGTCCACCTCTTCGAGATGCTGACCATGGAGGGCGCCCAGGCCGGCCTCTCGTGGGCGACGATCCTCCGGAAGCGGGCCGGCTATCGAGCTGCCTTCGCGGGCTTCGATGCCGAGGTCGTGGCCGGCTACGGGCCGCCAGACGTCGAGCGCCTCATGGCCGATGCCGGCATCGTCCGCAATCGGGCCAAGATCGAATCGACGATCGGCAACGCCCGGGCCCTGGTGGCGCTCCGGGCCGCGGGGACTGACCCCGTGGAATATCTCTGGTCGTTCGTCGGCGGTCGGCCGATCCGCAATCGCTGGCCGAGCCTCGGCGGGCTGCCGGCTGAGACGCCGGCATCGGCGGCGATGAGCAAGGATCTCAAGCGTCGAGGCTTTCGCTTCGTCGGGCCGACCGTCTGCTACTCGTTCATGCAGGCGACCGGGATGGTCAACGACCACCTTGTCGATTGCTTCCGGTGGCCCGAGCTCGACGCAGCTGCAGCACGGCTGGAGGCCGCCAGCGAGGAGCGGTCGCGCTAGCCGCTAGAGGTCGCGGTCGAGGGGGATCGAGGCGGTTGCCGGTTCCCCGGCGACGGCCTGATCGTCCGGCGAGCGGCCGAGGGCCTCGTCGAGGACCGCCTGGTCCATGCGCACGGACTGCGCGGCACCCGGGAACTGGCCGGCGATGACGTCCGCGGCCCAGGTGCGGGCGGCGGCATCGATGGATCCACGAACGTCCGCGTAGGCCTTGGCGTGGCGCGGCAGGAAGTCGCCGAACCCGATCAGGTCGTTGATCACCAGGACCTGGCCGCTGCAGCCCGCGCCCGCGCCGATCCCGATCGTCGGGATCCGGAGGCGGGCCGTGATCTCGGCCGCCAGCTGCTCGGGCACCAGCTCGAGGACGATCGCGAAGGCGCCCGCCTCCTGGATGGCGAGGGCGTCGCTGAGGAGCGCCCGCGCCGCGTCGCGCGTCTTGCCCTGGACCCGGACCTTGCCGCCCATCCCGAGCTGCGATTGGGGCGTCCAGCCGATGTGGCCCATCACCGCGATGCCGGCCTTGACGAGGGCGTCGACAATGCGGCCGCTGCGGACCCCGCCTTCGATCTTGACCGCCCCCGCGCCCGCGTCGCGCAAGAACCGCCCGGCGTTCTCGATCGCTTCCTCGGGCGTCGAGTAGGACAGGAAGGGCATGTCGCCGATGACGAGCGCGCGATGCGCACCCCGGACCACCGCCCGGGAGTGGTGGAGCATCTCGTCCATCGTGACCCGGACGGTGCTCTCGTAGCCGAGCATCACCTGGCCCACGGAATCGCCGACCAGCAGGAGCGGAATGCCCGCGTCGTCGAGGATCCGGGCGGTCGGGTAGTCGTACGCCGTGAGCATCGGGATGCGCTCGCCGTCGGCGTGCATCCGGGCGATGTCAGACAACGTGACGCGCTTGACGGCCTCGTTCGGGGCGCTCATCGGTCCAGTCCTTCGTGCATGGCGCCAGTTTGCGCTGGCCGTTTCGGGCCGTCCAACGCCCCGTCCCGGCCGTCTGAGGAGGCCGGCTCTGACACGGCCGCTTCCCCCGCCGGGCGCTGGGATCCAGCCTGTCCGCGGTCGACGCCGTCGAGCACAGCCGCGACTCGATCCAGGAGCACATCGGCGATCTCGCGCTTGGTCAGGAGCGGATAGGCGTCGCGACCGCCCTTCGCGTCGAGGATCGTGACGCGGTTCGTGTCCGTGCCGAAGCCCGAGCCGGGTTCCGTCACGTCGTTGGCGACCAGCAGGTCGACGCCCTTCTTGACGAGCTTCTCCTCGGCCCGCGCCAGCGAGCCGGTTTCAGCCGCAAATCCGACCAGGACCGGGCGTCCGTTTCGGTCGCCGAGCCCCGCGCTGCCGCCCGCCCCCCGTTCGCGCATCAGGCCGCTCACCTCGGCGAGCAGGTCCGGAGTAGGGATGAGCTCGAGCGTCATGCCGGCGGACCGCCGGAGCTTCCGATCGGCCGGCCGCGCAGGCGTGAAATCGGCCACCGCCGCGGCCATGACCAGGGCATCGACCGAGGCATCAGGAGCCTCGAACAACGCGTGGTGGAGCGCCGCCCGGAGCTCGGCGGTGGACTCGACCCGGACCACGGTCGCGCCATCCGGGACCGGGACGTCGATCGCGGCCGCGAGGACGGTCACGGTCGCCCCCCGATCGAGCGCTGCCTGGGCAATGGCCGCACCCATCTTCCCGGACGATCGGTTGCCGATGAAACGGACCGGATCGATCGGCTCCCGGGTGCCCCCGGCGGTTACCACCACGTGGCGCCCAACGAGGTCGGCCTCGCGCGGGAGCGGCAGCGCGAGCGGAGGCCGTTCTTCGGGAGCCGGCTGGCGGATCGGCTTGCCGGCCACTCCCGCGACCACGGCGTCCACGATCCGACCCAGATCGGCCAGCCGCCCAATGCCGCTCTGGCCCGATGCCAGCGCGCCCGTCTCCGGCTCGACGATCGTGTAGCCGAACGCGTCCCGTAGTCGCTCGACGTTCGTCTGCGTTGCGGGGTGGGACCACATTTCGCCGTCCATCGCCGGTGCGACGACGACCGGCGCCGTGGTGGCCAGGCACGCCGCGGTGACCACGTCGCCGGCGAGCCCGTTGGCCATCGCTCCGAGCCAGTGGGCCGTCGCCGGCGCCACGACGATGGCATCCGCAGCATCGGCCACGACGATGTGGCCGATCCTCCCGTCCGGCAGGAGGTCCAGGAGGTCGCTCTCGACGGGATGCCGTGACAGGGCCGCGAATGTCAGCGGTCCCACGAAGCGCGTTGCCGACGGGGAGAGGAGCACCACCACGTCGGCGCCCTCGGCGGTCAGCAGCCGCAGGAGCTCGACCGCCTTGTAGGCCGCGATCGAGCCGGTCACGCCGAGTGCAATGAGCCGCCCCTCGAGACGAGGGAGTCGCGCACCCGGCCCAGCGCCCGCCTTGATCTCTCGATTCATCGCAGGTCGAGCTGGAGCGGCTGGCCCCCTGCGACCTCGGCGTGCAGGATGGCCAGCCCTTTCAGCGTCAGGTCCGGGTCGATGGCCTCGATCCCCTCGACCGTCGCCGCCCACGGCGCGGCCGACAGCCCACCGGTGAGGATCGTATGAACCTCGACCGCGGCCACATCGCTGGCGTCGGCCAGCTCGCGGCGGATCCGCGCCAGCAGGCCCGTCGCGAGGGCCTGGTAGCCGAAGACGGTCCCGCTCTGCATCGCCGAGACGGTGTCGCGGCCGATGGCCCGATCCGGCAGCCGGAGTTCGATCCGGGGCAGCTTCGCGGTCCGAGCCGCCAGCGCTTCGAGGCCCAGCTCCAGGCCCGGCGCGATGGCCCCGCCGACGTAGGCGCCATCCCGGGCCACGCAATCGAACGTCGTTGCGGTCCCGAAATCCACGACGACCGCCGGTGTTCCGTACAGCCGCCCCGCAGCCATGGCATTCACCAGCCGATCGGCGCCGACCTCCGCCGGCCGGTCCACCCGGATCGGGAGCGGCACGGTTCCCGGCCCGGCCAGGAGCAGCGGCCGCTCGCGCCGCGCGGCGACGCTCTCGAGGGCCGCGGTCAGGTCCGGGACGACCGACGCACAGGAGATGGCGGACACGTCCGCGATCGCCGCGTCGTCGAGGCGCAGCAGCCCCTCGAGGAGCACCTCCAGCTCGTCCGCCGTCGCCCGCGCCGGCGTGACCGCCCGGCGCGTCGCGACGAGGCCGCCGTTGCGGAACGCGCCGATCGTGATGTTCGAGTTGCCGATGTCGACGGCGAGCAGCATGGCGGGATCATACGCGGGCGTTTTGCCGCTTCCGGCGGGCCCACCAGCGCGCTACCATCGCCTGCGTCCCGTCCGCCCCCGAGTACCCCGGAGGAGGAGCGCCGTGCCCAGCCAGCCACCGGCGAAATTCTTCGTGAACCAGGGCGTGGTGACGAGCCGGGACGACATGCTGAACCTGCTCCGGCCGCTGCTCAAGCAGACCGTCAGCTACCGCTACCTGCGGGGCCGCGAGGTCGTTGCCCACGGCACCGGCTGGGTGGAGCGGATCGTCGTCGATCAGCCCGAGGTCTCGACGTACTTCACCCCGATCGCGATCACCGTCAACGTCGATTCCTTCGAGCACTTGGACTTCACGACTCGACCGGACCAGCTTCTGGTGTACACGCTGGTCCAGGGCGACGAACAGGTCGTGATCGAGTTCACCCCCGGCGTGGGCGACGGCAGTGGCTCGCCGTTCGAACCGCGGCAGCTCGCATTCGACACGACGGGCTTCGTCCAGATGGAGCTCCTGGGACTCGATCCGGCCGAGGAGTAGGACCCGGAGGAGCAGGGACCGCGACCGTCGCGAATCGGGCCCCGGCGCGACGGATCGCGGAAGTACCATCGGCCCAGGTTTTCGCGGGCCCGCGGGGCGGGCCGAGGGAGGGAGTGAGGCGCTGATCGTGCCCACCCGGGCGCGGCGCGCACCGAGAAGGAGGGACGGTCCGGGTGGATGCAGTAGAGGCCGAGCAGCGGCCTGACAGCACGATGCCGCCGCCGCCGGACGGCACGATGCGGCCGCCGCCAGACGGCACGATGCCGCCGTCGCAAGACAGCAATAGCATCGCCGCCTTTTTCAAGTTCGCCGAGCGCGGGACGAACTTCGCCACTGAGACTCGGGCCGGTGTGACCACGTTCATGGTCATGGCCTACATCATCTTCGTGAACCAGGCGATTTTGACGCAGGGATTCGGCGATGCCGACCCGCGGTTCAACGCCGTCTCGATTGCGGCAGCCACCGCGCTCGTCGCCGGAATCATGACGATCGCGATGGGCGTCATCGGGAACTACCCGTTCGCCCTCGCCGCCGGCCTCGGGATCAACGCGATCGTGGCCTTCAGCCTCACCGGGGCGGGCCTGAGCCCGGCCGGCGCGATGGGCGTCATCGTGCTCGAAGGCCTCGTCGTGACGGTCCTCGTCGTGGTCGGTCTCCGCGAGGCGATCATGAACGCCGTGCCGCTGTCGCTCAAACGGGCGATCGGTGTCGGCATCGGCCTCTTCATCCTGTTCATCGGGTTCGCCAACGGCGGGCTCGTCGTGGCCGGCACCGGGACGCTGGTCACGATCGCCTATCCGACGACCCCGTCGCACTTCGTCTTCATCGCCGGGCTGGTCATCACGATCATCCTGTGGGTCATGAAGATCCGCGGGGCGCTGATCATCTCGATCGTCGCGACGACGATCCTGGCGATCGTCGCCGGCGTCCAGAAGCTCCCGGAGACCTTCACCTTCGGGACTCTCGATCTCCAGACCCTCGGAGCCTTTGACGTTGGCGAAGTCTGGAAGCTCGGGGTCGTCGTCGCGGCACTGACGATCTTCGCGATCATGCTCATCGACTTCTTCGACACCATGGGCACCGTGACCGGCGTCGCCGCCGAGGCCGGCCTCGCTCGACCCGACGGGACCGTGCCGGGCGTCGGCAGAGTCCTGCTCGTCGACTCCGTGGCGGCCTTGGCCGGCGGTGCTGCCGGCACGTCGTCGAATACGACCTACATCGAGAGCGCCGCGGGCGTCGCCGAGGGTGGCCGCACCGGCTTCACCTCGGTCGTGACCGGGGTCCTGTTCCTGCTTGCGATCTTCATCGCGCCACTGGCGAGCATTGTTCCAGGGGTCGCCACAGCGCCGGCCCTGGTTCTGGTGGGCTACCTGATGTTCACCCTTATCAAGGACATCCCGGTGGCCGACGTCGAGGAGGGGCTGCCGGCACTCCTCACGATGATCCTCATGCCGCTGACGTTCGACATCAGCGTCGGCATCGGCGCCGGCTTCATCAGCTGGGTCGTGATCAAGCTCGTGCGCGGCAAGACGGACCAGATCCACCCGCTGATGTGGGTCGTCTCGGTCGCCTTCGTCGTGTTCTTCGCCCAGGATTGGATCAAGTCGCTGTTCGCGGCCGCCTGACGTAAGGCGCAACGTCGCGAGTCATGGCCGGCGCCCATCGGGCGCCGGCCGTTCGACGTCGCCCCTCCTGTACCATCGGCCGCGATGTTCGATCGGACTGCGCTGCCTGCGGGGCCGCGCGTGATCAGCGCCCGCCTGCCCGGGGCGCGATCGGTTTCCATCGCCGCGTACGTCCTCGCCGGCTCGCGCTCGGAGGCGCCCGGACAGGTCGGCGTGGCGCATTTCCTGGAGCACCTCACCTTCAAGGGCACCGCCGCGTACCCCTCGACCCGCTCGCTGAGCGAGGCCATCGAAGGCGTGGGTGGGTCGTTCAACGCGGCGACGGACCGCGAATCGACGGTCTACTGGGTCCGCGTTCCGGGCCGCGAGGTGGGCCGGGCGATGGAGGTCATGGGCGAGCTCATCGTCCGTCCGGGCCTCGACACCGGCGAGATCGATCGCGAACGCGACGTGATCGTCGAGGAGATCCGGGGCTACCTGGACGACCCCGTCGAGTACTGCCAGATCCTGTTCCAGCAGGCGATGTTCGGGTCGGGCCCACTCGGTCGCGAGATCGCCGGCGATGAGGACGGCATCCGGGCCCTGCCTGAATCGAGCATCCGCGACTTCTGGGCCGCGACGTATCGCCCCGCCAACACGGTGATCGCGGTCTCGGGCGACCTCACTCACGCCCAGGCGGTCGAGCTCGCGGCAGCGGCGTTCGGCCAGGGCAACGGCCACCTGCAGGGCTTCGAGCCGGCCCCGCTGCTGCCCGCCGGCGACCGGATCCTGACCGGCCGGCGCGACACGACCCAGGCCCAGCTCTGCCTAGGGCTGCCGGCCCTCCGTCGCGATCATCCCGACGCCTGGACCCTGGCCGTCCTGAGCGGCGTGCTCGGCGATGGCATGAGCAGCCGGCTCTTCCTCTCGATCGTCGACCAGGCCGCGCTCGCCTACGACATCAGCTCGGGGGTCGTGGAGTACGCCGACGCAGGGGCGCTCGCCGTCTCGGCCGGCGTCGACCCCACCAAGCTCGACGCGGCCCTCGACGCGATCCTGGTCGAGCTCGCCCGCCTGCGTGACGAGCCGGTCCCCGACGTCGAGCTGAGCAAGGCCAAGTCGTACCTTGCCGGCGGCCTCGAGCTGCAGATGGACGAGACACGCCACCTGGCCGCGTGGGTCGGCGGCCAGGAAGCGCTCCACGACCGGGTCCTGACCATCGACGAGGCCCTCGCCGCGATCGAGTCGGTGACCGCCGACGACGTCCATCGCGTTGCCCGCGAGCTGATGCACGACGAAAAGCTGCGGCTTGCAGTGGTCGCTCCGGCGCGCTACCTGCGCGGTCTCGAACGCCGCCTCCGGCTGCCGGCATGACCGACCTCCGCGAGGCGCTCGAGGTGGCTGACCCGGCGACAGCCCATCCGGTCGCCGACGCGCTGACGCCCCGGTCCGCGCATGACGACGTGCGCCTGGCGCGGATCCACCTCCGGCTGGGGATGCTGTCGATCGCCCGCGCCGAGCTGGAGGACCTGGAGCGACGCGCCGCGCTCGGCCGCCGCGACCAGGCGGTCCTGGCCGAGGCTCGCTGGCGGACCGGCGAGGCGGGCGGCGCCGCAGCTGCCGCAG
>DASQFM010000278.1:0-1834 GCA_035633135.1 Candidatus Eiseniibacteriota bacterium | reverse complement strand
GGCGTCCACTGGATCTGGAGCGGCTCGTCGGCGAGGCCGATGAGCTCGTGCTCCCGGCAGAACGCCTCGATCCGGACCAGCTCGGAGCGGCATTCGTCGAGCAGGGCCTCGGCCACTGGATGGTCCGCTGCGATCGCGTCGGCCACGGCGCGAACGACCTTGCCATCGTCCTCGGGCATCGCCCGGTCGGGACACCACGTCGGCCACAGGTCGCGGGCGATCCGGATCATCTCCGCCCGCACCGCCGGGTAGGCGGTCTCGGCCGCCGCGAGGACCTCCTCGGGCGAGATCGTCGGGTCGCTGAACGTCCGTCGCAGGCGCCCGGCGAAGCGCTCCCGGCCGAGGCGGCCCTCGCCCTCGGCCTTCGGCAGGATCGTCCGGCGCAGGTGCGTCCGGAGCTCGGCGAGCGCCGTTCGGGCAGTCGCGGCCGCAGCGTCGAGTCGGGCCTGGACCGCCGCCACCTTCGAATCGGAGGCATTCGCCTCGGCCAGGGCCAGGGCCTCGCCGATCAGAACCTCGACCCCGTTGAAGTTCCGGAGTGCGATGTCGGTGTGGAGGCGGGCGACCGGAACTCCGTCGAGCGCCCCGAGCCGCTCCCGGGCCGCGGCGATGACGTCCGGGATGCCTTCCAGCCGCCCGGCGATGCTGGCCAGGCGCTCGACGGGCGGCGCGAACTCGCGCGCGATCAGCGGAAAGAGCCCATCGCCCAGCCGGTACACCCAGGTCAGGGGGTCCCACGCATCCTGGCCCATCTCCTCGGCCTCGAACCGGCGTTCGTCGAGCTGGAGCAGCAGCCGGTCGCGATCGATCGCCTCATCCGCGCTGAGCGACGCGATGGGGACCGCCCCGAGGCGTGCATGCCAGCGCTCGCAGAAAGCCAGCTGACGCTCGATCCCCGCAGCGGACCAGTCGGGCCAGCGAGCGTCGTGGTCGTGCACGCCCGCGTTCGTCGCCTCGAGCGGGTCCAGCTCGAAGGATTCAGCGATGAACTCGCTGGCCAGCTCGGCAAAAGTCCCCATCTGGCGGCCGAGTCTAGCCGCGAGTGTACGATCGGGCCTTCGGAACGGAGGGTGATCGGCGGATGCCGCGGTCGAATCGGTCGATGGACGAGATGTGGCGCGACCTCCTCGAGGGCAACGACCCGGACCTGACCAGGATGCAGCGCTTCTTCCGACGAATCCCGAACGCACCCCGGTGCAAGATCTGCGCGATGCCGTTTGGGCGACCGGGAAGCCTCCTCAGCAGGCCGCTCGGCTTCCGGCGCTGGGCAGCCAATCCGACGCTCTGCACGTTCTGCGCCCGCGGCCTGGACAAGGAGCGCGGCGGCGCGGAGATCGAAGCGACGTTCCTGTTCGCCGACATCCGGGGATCGACAGGCCTCGCCGAGACGCTGCGTCCGACTGAGTTCCACGCGCTCCTGGAACGCTTCTATCACGTTGCGGCGCAGGCGATCGACGCAGACGGAGGCCTCGTCGACAAATACCTCGGTGACGGTGTCGTGGCGATGTTCGTCCCGGTCTTCGCCCGCGCCGGCGGGCCTGCGGCGTCGGCCATTCGAGCCGGCCGAGCCATCCTCGCCGCCACGGGCCACGGTACGGCGTCCCCGCCGTGGGTCCCGGTCGGGATCGGGATTCACACGGGTCCGGCGTTCGTCGGCGTCATGGGGACCGAGGGCGGCCAGCTCGATTTCACCGGTGTCGGCGACGCCGTCAACATCGCGGCCCGGCTGGGGTCGGCCGGCGGTGCGGGCGAGCTGCTCGTGTCGACCGCGACCGCGACAAGCGCAGAACTGGACACGACCGGCCTCGAGGGCCGGACCCTGGAGCTCAAGGGA
>DASQFM010000277.1:0-5597 GCA_035633135.1 Candidatus Eiseniibacteriota bacterium | reverse complement strand
GGAATCCGATCGCCGCGAACGCCGGCGAGGAGGTTGGCAGCGGCCATCGAGGCCATCTTGCCCCGGGTGACCGGCGACGCCGAGGCGATGTGCGGCACTACGAGGCAGTTCTCCAGGGTGAGCAGCGGGTGGTCGACGGGCAAGGGCTCGGGGTCGGTGACGTCGAGGCCGGCCGCGCCGATGACGCCGTCGCGCAACGCCGCGAAGAGGGCCATGGAGTCGACGACAGGCCCGCGGGAGGTGTTGACCAGGACCGCGGTTCGCTTCATCCCGCCGAGTGCATCGGCATTGATCAGGCCGCGCGTCTCGTCGGTGAGGTTGACGTGAAGGCTCACGAAATCGCTGGTCGCGAGCAGCTCGTCGAGCGCCACGAACTGTGCGCCGAGCTCCCGTTCGATCGCCTCGGGGAGCCGGGCCACGTCGTGGTACAGGATCGTCATCCCGAACCCGCCGGCGCGCCGGGCAACGGCCTGGCCGATTCGCCCGAAGCCGACGATCCCGAGCGTCGCGGCATGCACATCCGGACCCAGCAGCAGCATCGGGCCCCATGTCTGCCAGCGGCCGGCTCGGACGTAGCGGTCGCCTTCCGCGACTCGGCGCGCGGCGGCCATCAGCAGCGCCCACGCCAGGTCCGCAGTCGTGTCGGTCAGGACGCCCGGGGTGTTGCCGACCGCGACGCCGCGGGCCGTGCACGCGGGCACGTCGACGTTGTCGAAGCCGACCGCGAAGTTGCTCACGACCTTGAGCTGCGGCCCCGCCCGATCCAGGAACTCGTCGTCGACACGATCGGTCAGGAGTGTCAGCACACCGTCGCAACCCGCGATCGCATCCAGCAGCGCCGGCCGCGGCGGCGGAAGCTCGTCCTGCCAGACCTCCGCGTCGCACGCTTCGACGATCGGGCGGAGGCCTTCGTCCGGGATGACTCGCGAGACGAAGGCACGCGGGCGAGCCTCCTGCATCAGATGCACCTAAGCGACACGATGTTCGCTGCGGACTCTCGGAATCCGTCGCATCGCTGCACTGGATGCAGATCTTCAACGCTTTTCCCGTCCCGCCGAGCGCAAGCCTGCACCTCATGCAGGACCGCGACATTCACGCCCCTGTCACCGTCGCGTAGGTGCATTGAATGCAGGCTGCCGCTGCGGATCTGCGCCTGATGACGATCCGCGACCGAAACGGCGGAAACGCGTGATTTGAGCTTGCCGGGAACCCACCCGTCGGCCGCGGCTCGTAGCTGACCTGTTCGTCGCTCGAGTCGCTCACGAGCTGACGCTCGGCGCCGTGCCGGCGCTCCCTGCCGTGCCGGCGCTCCCTGCCGTCCCGGCGCCCGCTGCCGTGCGGGCGCTCGCCGCCGTGGTGCCTTCAGGGAGCAGGCCTTCCACCGCCAGGCGATCGACGACCGCGCGGATCCGTCGCAGCCCCTCGGCGAGATTTGCGCGCGAGTTCGCGTACGAGATCCGCACGTGGTCGCGGCCGAACTTGCCGAACGCCGTCCCGGACAGCACGGACACGCCGGCCTCCGTGAGCAGCCGATCGGCCAGCTCCGGCCCATCGAGCCCCGTCCCGGAGATCCGGGGGAACACGTAGAACGCGCCCTGCGGCCGAAGGCACTCGAAGCCCGGGATCGCGTTCAGCCCATCGACGATGAGATCGCGACGACCGAGGAACTCGACGACCATCGATTCGACGTCGTCCTGGGGTCCGCGCAGCGCTTCGACCGCCCCGGCCTGGGCAAAGGCCGTCACCCCGCTGATGGTGTTGATGATCAGGGTCCCGAAGGCCTGCGCCAGCGACGGCGGGACGATCGCGTAGCCGAGGCGCCAGCCGGTCATCGCGTAGGTCTTCGAGAAGCCGTCGAGGACGACGGTCCGCTCGGCCATCCCGGGCAGCGACGCGATCGAGACGTGCTCCGCCCCGTCGTACAGGATCCGGCCGTAGATCTCGTCGGCAAGGACGACGAGGTCGTGGCGCAGCGCGAGCTCCGCGATCCGCTCGATGTCGTTCCGGGTGAGGACGCCGCCGGTCGGGTTGGCCGGCGAGTTGATCACGAGCAGCTTCGTGCGCGGCGTGATCAGCGACGCGAGCTCATCGACGTCGAGGCGGAACTCGTGCTCCATCCGGATCGGAATCGGGACGGGCGTGCCGCCCATGAAGTTGGTGATCGACTCGTAGATCGGGTAGCCGGGATCGGGGACGATGACCTCGTCGCCCGGATCGATGAGGGCCATGATCGCGTAGACCATCACGCCCTTCCCGCCGACGGTCACGAACACGTTCGACGGGTCGACCGGGAAGCCCTTGCGGGCGGCCGCATCCTCAGCGATCGCGGCCCGGAGGTCCGGGATCCCAGGGTACGGCGGGTAGTGCGTCATGCCCGCGTCGAGCGCGGCTTTCGCGGCTTCGCGGACGTTGGCCGGCGTGTCGAAGTCGGGTTCGCCGATCTCCAGGTGGATGACCGACCGACCGCTCGCCTCGAGTGCGCGCGCCCGCGCGGCTGCCTCGAAAGCGGTTTCGGTGCCGATGACGGCCATGCGATCGGAGAGGCGCATGGCACGCATGATAGGTGGCCGTAAAATCAGGCTGTGAGTCGGTACTACGCCATCGATCAAGCAAACGCCCTGTTGCCGGATGTCGACCGGATCCTGACGGCGTTGCGCGACCAGCGCACCGAGCTCGTCGGCCTCCGCGACCGGGCGCTGGAGTTGACGCCCGACGATGGCGAGCCGACGGCCGACGACGCCGAGGAGATGCGCCTCATCCGGCTGAAGATGCAGGGCCTGATCGACCAGATGCAGGCCGGCGTCGCACGGCTGGTCGAGCTCGAGATCACCCTGCGCGACATCCCGACCGGACTCATCGACTTTCCGGCGCTGGTCAACGGCCGCCCGATCTGGCTCTGCTGGCGGCTCGGGGAGCCGGAGGTCGGCCACTGGCATCGCCACGACGAAGGCTTCGGCAGCCGCCGACCGCTGGCGGAGCTGCCCACCGGCCGCGGGTCCGGCAGCCTCGCCTGATCCGGCCAGGGAGCGAGCCATCCCGGCCTACCGCGCCGGCACGAGCGAGCGCGGCGGTACGAGCGAGCGCGCGGGCACGAGCGAGCGCGCCACCGTCATGCAGCGTGGTCGCGCGAAGGCCTATCGGCCGCTCCCGCCCGAGGAACGTCGTGCGGCGCTTCGTGCGGGCCTGGCCGCCTACGAGCAGGGCTACTACTTCCTGGCCCATGAGACGCTCGAGCCGGCGTGGATGGGGACGGACGATCCCGGCGAGCGCGACCTCCACCAGGGACTGATCAAGCTGGCCGCGGCGTTCGTCCACGCCACACGTCGGAACCGTCTCGGCATCGAGAAGAACCTCCGCGGCGCGCGGGAGCTCCTCTCGGGTGGGATCGAGGCCGGTGCCCACGAGGGCATCGATGTGCCACGGATTGTCGCGGCGCTCGATGATCGACTCGCGCGTCTGACGCGCTCCCGCACGGGCGGCAGCATTGGCCCGAGTGGCGCGACCGGCCGGAATGACTCCAAGGATCCGATCGATCCGATACCGATCTTCCCTGCCAAATCGACACGGGTGGACGACTAGGCGGCCACTCCACCCGCACGAGGGGTCAAGCGCCTGACTTCGACGCGTGACGCAGCTGAAAGCGACCCGCGTCACGCTCACGCCGGGAGGTTCGAGCAGGGCTGGTCGGCGCAGCGCTGACTTCCGCTTCGCCTCTGCGCCTAACCGTCCCGGGATGTCGAAATGGCAGGAACGCAGGGTCCGGGCTAGGTGCTCGCCGCCCTGCGGCCCCGGCGACTCGCTCGCCGGCGCTCCCACCAGGCCCGGACCTTGGGCTTGTTGCTGTACATCCAGGCGACGGCGCAGAGGATGACGAAATTCCCGGTGCCCACGCCTGCAGCAGCGAGATAGCCGAGATTCTGGCCGATCTCGCCAGGGATGGCGAGGGCCGGAACGGTCAGGCCGGCAATGCCGAGCTGGAAGAACGGCGGCTGCGGTGCGAGGTTCGCCCGCACCGCGTTCGTCGACGGCCCGCTGTCCGTGGACCCGCCGATGACGTAGGCGTAGCTGCCGGACACGACGGACGAGCCGCCTTGGATTCCGCCCGGGAGGTCGATCTTGTCGAGGTAGTGCCAGCCGCCCGTCAGGTTGCCCACCGCATCGGGGACGGCCCAGTACATCTCGCGCCGGGGACGTAGCCCGTCGGACCCGCCGACGACGTACAGCGTGCCATTGGCCGCGAAGGTGGCCGCCGCGCTGCGCGCCTCGGGCAGGTTGGCGCCGTCCGAGACGGCCCACTGGAGGACCCCCTGGGGCGCCGGCGCTGCGCTGGCGCCCGGCGAAGGACTTGCCTCGGCGGCCTGCGGGACGCCGACGTGGCCGCGCTGGACCGCCTTCGACGCTCCCGTTGCGTCGGTGCCACCGAAGACCCAGACGTAGTCGCCGTTCAACGCGATCCCGGTCTCGGCGACGGCGTTCACGAGGGCGGGCTGCTCGGCGAAGGCACCCAGGACGCCATCCGGATCGAGGGTCGACTTCCAGACCGTCGTCGTCGGCTTGCCGTCCGGCCCGCGGCCGCCGACGACGAGGATTCCGTCGGAGAGCGCGACGACGCCCGCACCGGCGCGCGCCGCGGGCAGCGTCACACCTTCGACCGGCGCCCACGTCGTGAGGGCTCCCGCCGCATCGGCCTTCAACGACCAGACCGTGTTCGTGGGCTGTTGGCCGTCCGGCCCGACGCCACCCACGAGGTACGCAACCCCGCTCAGGACGACGATCCCGGCTTCGGCCCGCCCCTCGGGCAGCGCCGGGCCGTTCGCCCACGGCCCGAAGGCCCCATCCTTGAACTCCGAGACGAACACGGAGGTGGTCGGCGCGGCGCCACCGCTGCCACCGGCGTAGAGCAGATGCGTCACCAGCTGCGCAGCGGCACCCGCCGTTCGCGGTTCAGGGAGGGTCAGCTGGGTGGGAGCCGCCTCCCACGGAACCATGGCGCCCGCGGGCGCAGGGCACGGCAGGCCGCGGTTTTCAGCCGGGCAGAGGTTGATCGGCGACCAGGCGAGCACGCCGATGTCGATCGTCTTGTTGACGGTGAAGTAGTAGGCCCGGTCGGGGATGTAGCCCAGGGCCAGGATGAGCACGATGAACCAGAACATGGCCTTGATCCCGGCCCACGTCCAGCCGTCGGGATCGAGCGCGCCGAACAGCGGGCGGCGAACCGGGCGGCCGGACGGGAGTGCCTTGGCCATGGTCGTGCCTACTTGACCGTCAGCGTGCCGGTCATGTTCGGAATCGGGTGGACCGTGCAGATGAACGTATACGTACCCGCGGCCAACGGGCTCACAACGTACGTCGTCTCACCCGGGTCGGTCAGGACCGCGCCCTTGAACAGCGACGTGCCACTCGAGTCGCGGATCTCAACGTTGTGGCCCCCGACGCCGCTGTCTTTCTGGACGAAATCGATGCCGAAGGGCTCATCGGCCGGAGCCTCCAGGGTCTTTTTGTCGAACGCGATGGCCTCGGCGGTCAGCTCGAGCGTCTCGGCGGTCGGCGGGAGGGACCCGCTCGGTGCGCCACTTCCGCTCGGAGTACCCAGATAG
>DASQFM010000276.1:0-4402 GCA_035633135.1 Candidatus Eiseniibacteriota bacterium | reverse complement strand
AGGCGTTCGACTATCTCGATGGTCCGGTCACCCGGATCGCCGGGCCCGACGTCCCGGCGGTGCCGTACAACCACGCCCTCGAGGACTGGTTCATGGTCAATCCCGAGAAGATCGCCGATGGGATCCGGAAGCTGGCGGCCTACTGATGGCGGCTGCGACGGGGGCGCGCGCGGGCGCGACGACCGACCTGGCGCTGATCGAGGCGCGGCTCCGCGCGATCCTCGAGCCGTATCGCGAGCTGCTCGAGACGTTCCAGATCTACGGCCAGGAGATGCTGCGGCGTCCGGGCGCGCGGTCGCACGACTGGTTCGCCGGCGTCCGGCGGGGCAATGACGCGGTGATCTTCTCGCTCCTGCCCCCGCACGGGGATCCATCGCTGCTTGACGGTGTCTCGCCGGCGCTGCGCAATCGGAAGACCGGCGCCTCGGTCTACACCTTCAAGGTGATCGATGACGCGCTCCTCGCGGAGCTCGAAGCCCTCACCGCGCGGAGCTTCGCGGCCTACCAGGCAGGACGCCCGTCGTCGAATGCCCGTGCCGGCTGACCTCGCCGCCGTCCACAGCCGCCTCCGCAGCATCCTGTCTCCGTATGCCGCCACGCTCGAAGCCACGCGGAAGGAGGCGCGTGAAGTGCGCATCTGGAACCGGCGGGCCCTGTCGTCGCCGATCGTCTGGCTCGTCCTCGCGCTGGTCCTCACGGCCTGCGGGAACGGCGGCAAGCCCGGCTACTAGATCCCGGCCAGGCCGCAAGGGGCCGATTCGCGGCGGGCTAGCCCGGCACCGGCCGACCGGCGCGGGCGTAGACCAGGACCGTCCGCTCGTAGGTGATCACGGTCTCGTTGCGCTGGTTGAAGCCCCGCGTCCGCACGCGGACCAGCCCCTGGGTCGGCCGGGACTTCGAGGGGCGGACCTCGAGGACCTCACTCTCCGCGTACAGCGTGTCGCCGGCGAAGACCGGGGCGGTGAGCTTCACCGAGTCCCATCCGAGGTTCGCCACTGCGTTCTGGCTGACGTCCGTGACGGACAGCCCGGTGACGATCGCCAGGGTCAGGGTCGAGACCACGAGCGGCCGGCCGAACTCGGTCTTCGAGGCGTAGTCGGCGTTGAAGTGGATGTCGTGGGTGTTGTTGGTGAGGAGCGTGAACCAGGTGTTGTCCGTCTCGCTGACCGTGCGGCCGTGCGGGTGGCGGTAGACATCGCCGACCTGGAAGTCCTCGAGGAATCGGCCCTCCCAACTGATCGTCGGCTCGCTCATCGTTACCGCCTCATCCGGCCTGCGGTCTGGCCGCGGCGAACGCCTGCTCGGCCTCGGGGCGCTCGGTCTCGTCGATGACGCCGAGGGAGATCGCTCGGGCGGGATCGAATCGCCCGAGCGCCGTCGCCTGGCGCAGGACGACCCGCGCGTGCCGATCGGTGGCCCGGTCGCTCATCACGCCGCCGATCATCGTCGCCCCCTGGTCCGCCCGCAACGCCGTTTCATAGGCCTCGAGCTTGGCAGCTTCCTGGTCGAGCACCTCGTCCGCCAGGCCGGCTTCGTAGGCCAGGAGCACCGCGAACAGCTGGGCCGGGTGACCGACCCACTTGCCGAGCATGCCGAGCTCGCGGGCCATGACGGCGTCGTCGTAGACGAGGCGCATCCGATCGAGCCACCGGGCTCGGTTTGCCGCGGCGTCGAGGGCCGGGTCGGCGACCGGGTAGTCCAGCGTCATCGCGTCGACGGCCGGCACGCCGACGGCCCCGGCGACGGCGACGATCTCGGCCCGCGCCCATTCGGCCAGCGGATGGCCCGTCGCGATCGCCGGCAAGCCGAGATCCGCGCTGAAGTCGGCGATCCCGAAGATGAGGCCCGCCAGTCGCGGCGCCGCAGCTCGGGCGATCTCCGGCAGCTGGCTCGCCGCCCAGCCGGACTCGATGAGGTAGGCGACGCGGATCTGCCCGGGCGGGAGCTCGAGGTCAGCCTCGGCCCGGTCGAGCAGCCGGTTCACCAGGTCGACTTCCTCGGGGTGCTCGACCTTCGGAAAGACGATCCCATCGAGCGGGAGCTCAGAGCCCCTCGTGCGCGCCCGGAGCTGCCACAGGAGCGTGTACAGGTCACGGACGGTGGACTCGAGGTTGAGCCCGGGCGGTCGGAAGAAGCGGAGGCTGCCGGCCGGACCGCCCCAGTCGGCCTCGACGAGGATGTCCGCCGCGACCGCGAGCCCTCGGGCGGCCACATCGTCGCGCAGGGCAATCGCATCCTCGCCGTCGAGCATGACCAGTGGTGCGCGTGCGGGGCGAGCGAGGCGAGCCTCGATCAGCTCGTCCGGGAGCTCCAGGCGCTCCGCGAGATCACTCGCTCGCAGGCCGAGGCGCTCGAGCATCCTGGGCATGCCGGACGTCCCGCCTTCTACGGCTTTGCGGGCCATCACCGCGTCCGAGGCGGGGGTCGTGAGGTGGGCCTGCTGGCGCCAGTAGCGGAGGGGCAGCTCCGCCCGCATCGGACGGAGCGCGTCGCGGACGTCGCGACGCTCGTCGTCGGCGGCGGCGATCGCGGCAGCCAAGCCCGGCTCGACGCCGGGGATCTCGTGGTTGGCGGCTGGGTCGCTCAAGCCCGGCCGCCTTCGAAGAGCTCGCCCAGGAGCTCGATCGCTGTCCGTTCGATGATTCCCGCAACCTCCGGCGAGAACGGCGCCGGCTGGCCGTAGCCCCGGTGTGAGACCGAGGGCTCGTAGCCCCCGAACGGGTACTCGTCGGGGGTCGCGACGTAGCCCAGGACGCCGTTGCAGTAGCCGGCGAACAACGTGACCCGGGCCGGCGACGCAGCACGGACCGCGGTCCCTATGGCACCGAAGATCTCGCCGGGTGCGCCGACGATCGCGCAGTCGCCAATTCTGGCCGCCCAGATCTCGCCGTCGATGGCCCTGGCCCGGCCACCGGCCGACTCGTCGGCGAGCATCGCCTCGAGCCAGGCGATGTGGTATCCGACCGGATTCGTCGTGACCCGCGTCTCGCCGCGTTCGATCCGGCCGGCGAGATCGGCCCGCCGCTCGGCCAGCTCGGCCTCCAGCTCGGCGACCGGGGGCGGCTCGAGCAGCGGCAGCGACACGATCCGCCGGACGCTCGCCAATGCCTGGTCGGGCTGGTCGGCCGCGAGTGTCCGGCGATAGAGCGAGATGGGCGTGACCGAGCCGTAGTCGAGCTTCTCGATCTCGAGGCGCCGCGGCTCGGCGTCGGCGACGGCGTGCGCCGCTTCGAGCGCGACACGCTCCCCGAATGCCTGCTCCGCGCCGACGCTGTCCATGAACGCTTCCAGCGGCAGAGCGTCGCCGGCCGCGCCCTGCAGGAAGACGGTCACGCTCCCGGGGCGAAGGTCCTCGGACAGCATCTGTCGCAGCGGACCGACGAAGTCCGGGCCCATCAGCGGCACCTCGGGGCCGAGGACGACGGGGTGGCAGGCGAACGAGACGAGCGTCGCGATGGCCTGGCTCGAGGGCGGCGCCACGCCGGCGCGGTCGACGCGGATCGCGACGACCGTGTCATCCCGCACCCCGTCCGGGTTCCAGCCCAGGATCGTGCGCCCGTCGGGTGTCCGCTCGCGGCGGTTGACGGCGATGCCCGGGGCGCGGCCGACGCCGCCGGCGACCGTTGCCGGCGTGGACCGGTCAACCGCCTGGAGCGCGGCCGAGGCGAACAGGTCGGGGATCGTGTCCCAGTAGCGGAGCTCGGCTTCGGTCCAGCCGTCGTGCTCGCCGCCGAGCTTGATCCTGGCGCCGGGCCACGGTGTGGCGTGACTGTGGCTGGAGTTGAGCAGCACGCGCTCGGGCTGGGTGTGGATCGCCTCGGCGACACGCGCGCGGATGCGATCCGCTACGGGCGTGCTCAGGCCCACCAGATCGGCCCCGATGACGGCGATGGTCACCCCGTCGGAGCTCAGGACGCACGCCGTGGCCAGCAGCGGCTGCAGCGCGCGCCGCGGGGCAACGGCGCGCCTGACGTAGCCGAGGACGTCCATCGGCAGCGGCGGGGTGATGTCGACGGCGGCGGCGCCCGCGAGCAGGGTCAACGCGGGCCTCGGGGCGCCGAGCCGCCCGTCATGTGCTGGTCGCGGCGGCCAGCGACTCGGGCGCCTCCAGCAGCGACTTGAAGGTGCCGAGGAAGCGCGCCGCCCCGGCGCCGTCCACGACCCGATGATCCGAGGACAGCGTCACGGTCATCATCCGGCGGGCGACGATCTCGCCATCGCGTACGACCGCCCGAGGCTCGGTCCGCGCCGTCGCGAGGATCGCAACCTGGGGCGGCGTGACGATCGCGGTGAACGCGGTCACCTCGAACATGCCGAGGTTCGACAGGGTGAACGTGGCGTCGTTGATCTCGGGCGCTCGCAGCTTGCCGGCCCGGGTGCGGGTGACGAGGTCGGCGAGCCC
>DASQFM010000275.1:0-15233 GCA_035633135.1 Candidatus Eiseniibacteriota bacterium | reverse complement strand
TCCGCCATGCCAGCCCGAGCGGAGGGAAAAGCGAACGTACTCGCCCGTTGCCGGCCCCCAGGACTCGTCGACTCGATCGACCTGCGCGCCCGCCGGGCCGGCGCGGAGCTCGGCCAGGAGGCGGGTCAGGTCGTCAGGCGGCCCTTCGGCCACGCAACGGACGGCGCCATCGGACTCGTTGGCAACCCAGCCGCGCAGGCCGAGCTTGTCGGCTGCCCGGAGCACGTGAAATCGAAACCCGACGCCCTGCACGCGTCCGTGCACCATGGCGTCGAGCCGCTGCTCGGCACTCAACGCGTCGGCACAACCGCGGCCTGGCGACTCGCCGGACCCGGCGCGGTCGGGCGCCAGGAGAGGGCCAGGACGTCGAGGACGAGCTCGGGGCTGACGTTGCCGGCCAGCTGCTCGCCGGCCGCCTCGAGGCGCCGCAGCTGGGACGCTGCGGCAGCGGGGCCGACGAGCGCCGCGGCGACCTCCAGGTCCTCGATGAGCTCGGGATCACGCAGCGCGTGGCGATCGCCGAGCCCGACGAGCGCGAGATCCCGGACGGTCTCCCGCCAGATCTCCAGCAGCGCGATGGCCGCAGCTCGTCGCTCCGCGGCGGGGACCCGCGCGGTGCGGCCGCCTTCCTCGGGCGGTGAATCGGTCGCTCCCGGTTCGGCTACCGGTTCTGCGATCGCCCGATCGGCGGCGGCCGGCCCGGGCGTGACCAGCTCGGGCGCAATCGAACTTGCCCGGTCCCGGCCGCGCGCGGGGCGCTTTGCTCCTCTCGCGGGCGCGGAGGTCGCCGGCTCGGCGCGCCGAAGCCCGGCCTCGAGCGCCGCGATGAGCTGGCCGGCGCGCAGTGCCAGGTCGCGGACCCCGATCAGGCGGCGGGAGCGAGACGCGGAGAGGAGGTCGAGCAACGTTCGCGCGATCTCGCCGCGGATCGTGGCCGCCTCCGGTGCGTGCGCGTGCGCGACTGCAATGCCCGGCCTGCCGCCGGAGAGCCGCGCCAGCCGTGTCGCCGTCGGTGCATCGACCAGCCCCTGGTCGGCGATGATGCCGGCCACGTCACCGATCGAGAGCGGCCCGAGCCGGATCCGGACGCAGCGCGACCGAATGGTGGGCAGGAGCCGCTCCTCGTCGGTGGCGCACAGGAGCAGGACGGCGCCGAGCGGGGGCTCCTCGAGCGTCTTGAGCAGCGCCGATTGGGCGTCTTCGGTCATTCGATCTGCGGCCGCGACCACCGCGACGCGGGCGCCGCCTTCGACCGGCATCAGCGCGAGGTCGGCGATGAGATCGCGAACCCCTCGTTCGCCGCGACCGCCGATCGGGATCACCGAACCGGCCCCGCCGGGCTCCAGGCGGTGCAGGTCGGGATGATTTCCGTGGGCGACCTGATGGCAGGCGCGACACGTTCCGTCCGGCCGGAGCTCCGGATCCGGCGCGAGGCAAAGGAGCGCGGCGGCAACGTCGATCGCGAGCGTCGTCTTGCCGACACCCGGCGGGCCGACGAACAGCAGCGCGTGCGGGATCCCGGCCCGCAGCATCGCCCTGACCGCGGCGACCGCGCCGGGCTGGCCGCGCGTGCGCAGGCCGTCCATCAACCGGCGATCAGGCGGTCGGCTCCGCCTTCTTGCGGGTGACCCGCCGCTTCGGCGTGGCGGCTTCGTCGGTCGCAGCGACCGTCTCGGGACCCGCGGCTGAGGCAGTCGCGCCGCCGGTCGAGGTATCGACGCTCGCCGGTGTCCGACGAACAGCCCGGCGCTTCGGAGCGGCAGCGACATCCGACCCCGCCGGACCTTCGCCCGAACCACCCGCGGCGGTCGAAGCGGAGGCCTTCCGGCCGTCCGCGGCCGGCGCCCGGACGCTGCGCCGGCGGGTCGCCGGCGCCGCGGCAGTGTCTTCCCCGGTGGGCCCAGCCGACGCCGAGGCAGCTGTCGGGGTCTCGGTGCCGGCGGGCACTTCGACGGCCGGCTGCCGTGGCGCCCGACGACGCGGCGCGGGAGCGGCGATCGAAGCCGGAGGCCGGGCCGGCGATGCCGACTCGGCGGTCGCTGCCGCGGGCGGCGGCTCGCGACGAGCCGGCCTGGCGGGCTGGCTGCCCAGCTGGGCCCGCAGCATCGCTTCGATCTCCGGCGGGACCTCGCTCCACGGCTCTGCCTCCGAGCCTGCCCGTGGAGCCGGCCGATCGACCGGCCGCATGGGCGGGCGATTCGGCGGGCGATCGAGCCGGACCGGTCCGCGATCCCGCGGCGCCTGCTCCGCAAATCGGCTGGGCGTCCCGCGGCCGCCGCCGTACCGCTCGCGATCCATCGCGGCTGCGTACGAGCCAGCGTGCCCGCGCACGCCGCCACCACCGCCCCGGCCCGAGCGCGCGTCGCGCTGTCGCCGCTCGGCGATCAGGTACTCCGGGATCGGCGGCTCATCGAGATCCTCGTCGTCGGCAAGTGGCGCCAACGGCGCCGGCGTCGAGCCCGCGGCAGCCGCGGGCGGAATGCCGATCTGCGAATCCCAGACGGATCCGAAGCTGAAGCCGCTGCGTCGCGGTGCCGGCACGACAGGGCCGAGCTCCTCGATCTCCTCGGCGTCCTCAGCCGTCGAGCTCGCCGCGGTGGCCGCGGTCGCAGGCGTCTCGCCTTCGAGCAGGCCCTCGTCCCGGCCTCGGCCGCGACCGCGACCCCGACCGCCGCGCCGTCGGCGGCGTCGTCGCTGACCCTCTTCGGACAGCGGCGCGCCGGACTCGTCGGTCGACAATGTGCCGTCGTCGTCGTCGGCCGCCTCGAGCGCCTCGTCGGCGATCGGAAGCGCGGCCGGGGCAATCGCCGCGGCGCGGGAGAGCTTCTCGCCGGGCAGCACCACCAGCGCTGCGTCGCCCATGGCGACGGCGGGGACCGGCGTTCGGCCGGCCCGCTGGACACGGGCGCGCGGTGCGGCGGCGACCGGCTCAGCCGGAACCGCGCGGCCCCGACCCCGACCGCGGCGCCGATCGCCGAGGCCTTCGGATTGCTTCTCGGGTACCTCGGTCATCGACAGGTCGTCCTCGTCGTCGGCCACCCGCCGGCCGGAGCGCGACGAACCCTTCTCGACCTTCGCCAGCTGCGTGATCTCGGTGAACTGGTCGGCGACCTCGATCAGGTCCGAGGAGGTGTTGCCGCGGAAGCTGATGACCTCGACGCGGACACCCATCTCCTGGACGGCGCGGATGGCCGGCGCGAAGTCGCCGTCGCCCGAGACGACGATCGCGATGTCGAGGTTCCGGGCGGTCTTCATCATGTCGACGACGAGCTCGATGTCGAGGTTCGCCTTGACCTTGCCGTCGCCGTACTTGCGGATGTCCTTGCTCACGACCTTGTAGCCGTGGCGGCGCAGGAACTCGTGGAAGTTCCGCTGATTCTCGTTGTCCGGATCGAGGCCCGTGTACGCATAGGCGCGTACCAGGTCCCGACCGGCGCTGCCGGCCTTCAGGAGCGTGACGTAATCGATGTCCACGCCGGCCGCCTTGGCCGCATAGAAGATGTTCGCCACGTCAACGAAGACGGCGACGTTCTTGCTCAAACCTGTTCTCCTACTCGCTGCCGGCGTGCCGGCGGCCTGAAGCCGCGGCGCGTGGCGCTCAACGCGCTTGCCGTCCCGCAATGGCAGGTGCGACGGCGCGTCCCAGTACTGGACCCTGTTCTTCGAAACCGCGATCCAGCCATCGGGTCCGTTCGATGGGATCGCTGGGCTGACTGACCTCGACCGAGGTGCAGCCCTTGTTGGCGGCCGACCGGAGCGCCTCATCGATGAGGAGCTGGGTGACCGAATCGCCGTCGCTCGATGGATCGAGGACGAGGAGGTCGATCGTGCCGACGTAGCCGCCAGCGCGGACGGAAGGGCGAATCGCCAGGACGGCGCCGCCCACGATCTCCCGACGTCGCTCGGCGACGAGCACGCTGGCGTGGGGCAGGTAGACGAGCTGACGGAGCATGTCAGCGGCATTGAGCTGGCCGATCCCGGCCGCCCGCAACGGCTCGCCGCCGAGCGCGACGAGACGGTCGACGTCCGTGATCCGGGCTGCTCGAGCCGTGTAGTCCACCCGCTGGGTGTGCTCCTCGATCGGAAGGCGCCCATTGATGCTGGGGTTCGCCACCGCTCGGGGGTGAGCGTCTATCGCTACAGAACCGTCCCGGGGGCGAACGACCGTCTTGCAATCGGTGCGCCGAGCCCTATCATACGACATCGCTTCGGCGGCTACCTGCGCGCCGTCCGAGGGTTGCTTCCGTGCCGCCGTCGTCGCGCACCACCATCCGCGTCCCGACCCGCAGACCCTGAACGGCCGGCGGGCATCGGATCGGCGGACCCGGGCGCCGATTGTGGTCCGAGAGCCACCTTTCGGAGGAGCTCGAGGTGGTTCCGACCGAGGGGATCGATCCGGATCTCCGGACGATCGGTTTCGAGGAGGAGTCTGCATGAAGCTCAGCAAGGTTGGGGCGCTCGCCGCTATCGCGGTGCTCGCCTTCTCCGCCTGCGGTACGACCGGGGGCGGGGGCGAAAAGGGGACGATCCAGATCTGGAGCGAGCTGCCTCGCCAGGGATCGTCCAAGGCTCAGACGGACACGATCGTCAACGCCATCAAGTTCGCCATCGACGCCCGCGGCGGCAAGGTGGACGGCTGGACGATCAAGTACACCGACCAGGACGATTCGACGGCCGCGGCCGGCAAGTGGACCCAGGAGCGGGCGACCGCACTCGCGACCGAGGCGGTCACCACGGCCGACCTCGTCGCCTACATCGGCACGTTCAACTCGGGCGCCGCGAAGATCGTCATCCCGGTCCTCTGCAAGGCTGGCATCGCAATGATCAGCCCCGCCAACACCTACCCCGGGCTCACCAAGCCGGGCAAGGGCGAGGCCAACGAGCCGGGCGTCTATTACCCGGACGGCTGCCAGCACAACTACTACCGCGTGGTCCCGGCCGACGACCTTCAGGGCGACGCCGGTGCCAAGTGGGCCAAGGAGCTCGGCCTGACCAAGGTGTACGTCCTCGACGACACCGAGATCTACGGCAAGGGCCTCGCCGACGTCTTCGACGCTTCGGCCAGGGCTGAGGGCCTGACGGTCCTCGGCCATGACCAGGCTCCCGGCACCTCGACCGACTTCAAGGCCCTCGCGGCCAAGATCGCGGCGACCAGCCCCGACCTCGTCTACTACGGCGGCATCACCCAGAACAACGCCGGCCAGCTCTGGAAGGACCTCAAGGAGGCCATGAAGGACGTTGCGCTGATGGGCGCCGACGGCATCTACGAGGACGCGTTCGTGACCGCCGCCGGCGACGCAGCCGAGGGCACCTACCTGACCTTCGGCGGCACCACGGCCGACCAGTACACCGGCGACGCGGCCAAGTTCCGCGACGACTACAAGGCCAAGTTCGGTGGCGAGCTCGAGGTCTACACGATCTACGGCTACGAGGCGGCCAACGTGACCCTCGCAGCGATCGAGACGGCTTCCAAGGCCGGTGCAAAGGACGCCGCAGCGCTCCGCAAGGGGACGCTCGACGCCCTCGCAGCCACCAAGGACTTCAAGGGCGTGCTCGGGACGTGGTCCTTCGATGCCAACGGCGACACCTCGCTGCTGGTCTTCTCGGGGACCCAGGTCAAGAGCGGCAAGTTCGAGTTCGTGAAGGTCCTCGGCGGCTAACGCTCCGGGATCAGCAAGCCCACGATGTAGATCGCGAGGCCGGTCGTTTCCGACGACCGGCCTCGCACGCACCCGGGGCAAGGCGCCCCAACCCATCCGAATGAGTGAGGGGCGAGGGTGGCAGTAAGCGACACGATGCGCCTGCGGCGCGGCGTTTCGACAGGCGGCCGCGCCCGCCAGGTTGGCATCCTCGTCGTCATTGCGATCGCCCTGATCGTGTGGCGCAGGGACGTCCCGATCTGGGGGGCCTGCACCAACGACCTGTCGATCTGCACCAACGTGATCGCGATCGGCCTGTTCCAGGGCATGATCGTGGCCCTGATCGCGCTCGGCTACACGCTCGTGTACGGGATCCTGCAGCTCATCAACTTCGCCAATGGCGACGTGTTCATGATGGGCTCCGTCGTGACCCTCTACGCGGTCCGGCTCTTCAACGGCGCGCTCGGCATCAAGCTCGGGCCCGAGACGGACCTCATCATCATCCTGATCTGGTTCGCGATCACCCTGCCGATCTCGATGGTCATCTGCTCACTCCTGAACGCATCGATCGAGCGCTTCGCGTACCGGCCCCTGCGGCGGGCGCCGACGCTGGCGACCCTGATCGCGGCCATCGGGATGTCGTTCGTCCTGCAGAACCTCGGCCAGAAGCTGATCGGCATCTCGCCGGTCTCGCTGCCGAACCTGCTCTCGACTGCCGACGTCCTGGTGGTCGGCGCGGTCCACATCAAGTTCAGCCACGTCTTCGTGACAGCGATCACCCTGCCACTGCTGTTCGCGCTGGTGTATTTCGTCCAGAACACCCGCCAGGGCAAGGCGATGCGGGCCGTCGCCCAGGACCGGGAGGCGGCCGGCCTGATGGGCATCAACGTCGACCGGACGATCTCGCTGACCTTCCTGATCGCCGGAGCGCTGGCCGGCGGCGCCGGCGTCATCGTGGCCCTGTACAACGGCCAGGCGTGGTGGTTCTACGGCTTCCCGTACGGCCTGCTGGCATTCACCGCCGCGGTCTTCGGCGGGATCGGCAACCTCAAGGGTGCCGCGGTCGGCGGCATCCTGCTGGGAATCATGATCAGCCTGAACGCCTACTACATCGACCCGCGCTGGCAGGAGGTCATGACCTTCGGGATCCTGGTCCTGGTCCTGGTCTTCCGGCCGACCGGGCTCTTCGGCTCGGCCCAGTCGGAGCGCGCCTGACGTGGCGGTCATGACGGACCTGCGGGGCTCGCCGCGGCGGCGCCTGCTCGACTGGATCCGCGACGAGCGCAACCAGCGCCGGATCGTGATCGGGCTGCTGGCGTTCGTGATCGTCTACGCGATGTTCTTCGTCCAGCTGCGCAATACGCCTGGCGTCGGCGAGCTGATGCGGACGTTCCCGCTGCCGAGCGTGAACAACCTCATCGTCATGTGCTACTACGCGATCCTGGCGCTGGGCCTGAACGTCGTGGTCGGCTTTGCCGGCTTGCTCGACCTTGGCTACGTCGCGTTCTACGTCTTCGGGGCCTACACCACGGCGGTTCTCGCTTCACCGCTCTTCAACATCCACGTTCCGTGGTGGTTCGTGGCGCCGATCGCCGTCGCGGTCGCTGCCACCGCCGGCGTCCTTCTCGGGGCGCCCACGCTCAAGCTGCGCGGCGACTACCTGGCGATCGTGACCCTCGGCTTCGGCGAGATCCTGCCCCGCCTTGCCAAGAATCTCGACAGTGTCAACATCGACATCGGGTTCTCGATTCCGGGCAACATCCTCGGCCTCCAGTGGATGGCGAAGGACCTCGACATCATCCCCCTGACCCGGCTGGTCGGGCCGGACACCAACGTCACCGGCGGCAACATCGGGGTCAACCCGATCGACCCGCCGATCCTGCCGATCCCGGGCCCATGGGGCGCCCAACTGGAGTTCTCGAACAGCAACCCGACCGCCTCGTTCGTTCTCATCCTGGCCCTGCTGCTGCTGGTCTTCTTCGTTTGCATCCGCCTTCGCGACAGCCGCCTCGGTCGGGCCTGGATCGCAGTCCGTGAGGACGAAACAGCGGCGGCGAGCATGGGCATCGACACGGTCAGCACCAAGCTGCTGGCATTCGGTCTTGGGGCAAGCTTCTCGGGCTTCACGGGCGCCTTCTTCGGCTCCTACTCGACGGCGATCTTCCCCGAGTCGTTCAACTTCGCGATCTCCATCACGATCCTGATCATGATCATCCTCGGCGGCATGGGCAGCCTCCGCGGCGTCGTCCTCGGGGCCTTCATGCTCATCTACATCAACGAGACGCTGCTGCCATACCTCGGCGCCTTTGTGGACACACCCGTCCAGGCGGTCGGCGGAGCCATCAGCGCCGTCCCCCTCTTCGGCGAGCTGCTCCGGACGTTCACCCTGACCAGCTACAACTTCCTCATCTTCGGCGTCATCCTGATCCTGTTCATGCTGTTCCGGCCGGAAGGCCTGCTGCCGGCGGCCGCCCGCAAGGCCGAGCTGCACGGCGAGGGCGTGTCCGCCGACGAGACCTTCGGGACCTCGTCGGAGGTCGCCGAGGCGGCCACGGACTTCGAGGAGCGCGAGGAGGGCGGGCTGCCGGGCGCGCCGGATGAGCCCGATCAGCCCGGCGGTGGAGCAGCGCCGGCCGGTGGCGGCGGAGGCGCGACGTGACCGCCGCTGCAATGCCGGCCCCGGCCGAGCTGCCGACTGGCGACCTGATCCTCGACGCGAGGGGGGTCACCAAGCGCTTCGGCGGCCTGATCGCGGTGTCCGACATCGACTTCCAGATCCCGCGCGGCTCGATCGTGAGCCTGATCGGCCCCAACGGCGCCGGCAAGACCACCTTCTTCAACATGATCACCGGCCTCTACGCCCCGAGCGAGGGCGAGATCTGGTTCGACGGCCAGAACATCACTCGGTTCAAGCCACACCAGGTGGTGCGGACCGGGATCGGCCGGACCTTCCAGAACATCCGGCTGTTCGGCAACATGACCGCCCTCGACAACGTCCTCGTGGGCCTGCATCACACCCTCCGAGGGCACTGGTGGGAGGCCATCGCCCATGCGCCCGGGATCATGCGCGAGGAGGCCCGAGCCCTGGCCCGTGCCCGCGAGCTGCTGGCGCTGATGAACCTCGCCGGCCGCGAGAGTGACTACGCCCGGAACCTGCCCTACGGCGACCAGCGCCGGCTGGAGATTGCGCGCGCCCTGGCCACCGACTGCAAGCTCCTGCTGCTCGACGAGCCGACGGCCGGGATGAATCCCAACGAGACCCTCGAGCTGACGCGTTTCGTTCGCCGGATCCGCGATGAGATGGGCCTGACGGTCCTCCTGATCGAGCACGACATGAAGGTGGTCATGGGCATCAGCGAGCGCGTCACCGTCCTCGATCACGGCGAGAAGATCGCCGAGGGCTCGCCGACCGAGGTCCGCGCCGACAACCGGGTCATCGAGGCATACCTCGGTCGCGGCGCCGCGGGCCAGGGCTGACGTGCCGATCCTCGAGCTGAAGGAAGTCCACGCCTACTACGGCAACATCCATGCCCTGACCGGCATCAGCCTGACCGTCGAGGAGGGCGAGATCGTCACCCTCATCGGTGCCAACGGCGCCGGCAAGTCGACCACCCTCAAGACGATCTCGGGTCTCCTGCGGCCGCGCAGCGGCGAGATCCTTTTCCAGGGCGAGCGGATCGACGGGCTGCGCCCGGACGTCGTGGTGAGCCTCGGGATCTGCCAGTCGCCCGAGGGACGCAGGGTGTTCTCCCGGATGTCGGTCCAGGAGAACCTGGAGATGGGCGCCTTCCAGCGCCTCAAGAGCCCGGAGCTGACCCAGGACTACGAGCGGGTGTTCACGCTGTTCCCCCGGCTCCTGGAGCGCCGCTCACAGCTCGCCGGGACCCTTTCGGGCGGCGAGCAGCAGATGCTCGCGATCGGGCGCGCGCTGATGGCCCATCCGCGGCTGCTGCTGCTCGACGAGCCGTCGATGGGCCTCGCCCCGATCCTCGTCGAGCAGATCTTCAGCATCATCAGCGACATCAACCGCGAAGGGACCACGGTGCTGCTGGTCGAGCAGAACGCGCTGATGGCCCTCGGCATCGCCAAGCGCGGCTACATCCTGCAGACCGGCGAGATCGTCCTGGCCGCGCCGTCTGAAGAGCTGGCCGACAACCCAGAAGTCAAGAAGGCCTACCTCGGCGGGTAGCACCCGCGCTTGTCGTACCGGCTCGGGTCAGCGGTAGTGCGGCTCGCGGTAGGTGTCGTAGGTGGCGCGAGCGATGACGATCAGGCCGATTGTCGTGACCCATACTCCGGGTGCGCGGGTGAGCGCCTCGACCGGCTCGGCGAATGAGAACGCCCGCAGCATCGCCAGGTCGAAGATCCGATAGGCGAAGGCGGCCGAGCCGACGACCGCGACGAGGGCGTAGGCCTGCCAGCGATCGGCCTGCATCGGCCGGTCCGTCGCGTACGGCAGCGTCACCAGGGCGATCGTCGCGAGGGCCGCGACGAAGACGATGATTCCTGTCGATTCGAACGCATTGCCGCTGCTTGCGGGGAGCTCGCCCGCGTGGCCGCCGACCGTCCACCACGGCAGGACGGTCCCGGCGAGGGTCACGAGGGCGCCCAGCGCGGCCAGCAGCCGAGCCCGGCCCACGGGCCGGCGGTGCATGGTCATTCGGGGGTCGTGTAGACCTCGGGCCGGAGGACACCCACGAACCGCAGATTCCGGTACAGCTCGCCGTAGTCGAGGCCGTAGCCCACGACGAACTGGTCCGGGATGGTGAAACCGGTGTAATCCACGTCGATCTCGACGAGCCGCCGCGCGGGCTTGTCCAAAAGGGTGCAGATGCTGAGCGAGGCCGGCTTCTTGCCGCGCAGGTAACGGATCAGATAGTTGAGGGTCAGGCCGGTATCGATGATGTCCTCGACGATCAGGACGTCCTCGCCCTCGATGCTCGACGACAGGTCCTTCAGGATCCGGACCAGACCCGAGGACTCGGTCGTCGCGCCGCCGTAGGAGGAAACCTCCATCAGGTCGATCCGAAGCGGTAGGTCGATCGAGCGCATCAGGTCGGCCATGAACGGCAGGGACCCCTTGAGGACCGACACCAGTGTCAGCGGCCGGCCGTCGTGGTCGGCGGTGATGGCTGCGCCCAGCTCGGCCACCCGGGTCTGGATCTGCTCCTCCGTCAGCAGGATCTCGCCGATGTCGCTGCGCAGGTCGCCGGCGACCAGGCTCACGGGCGCGCCTCAACGGCGGCCGGCGAGATCGATGCTCCGGGGTCCGCGGTGGGGGACTTTCCGCGATTGGCCTTCGCGCGTGCCGGAGGCGCCGGGTCGGTGGCGAGCGCCGGATGTGTCGGTTCCGCGACGAGCGCCGGGCCCGGCGTGGCAGCGTCCATGTCGGCAGGCCGGATCGCGCTGAGCTGGCCGATGCTCCCGGACAGCGAGGCGGCCAGGCCAAGGCGCCCGTACTTCAGCATCATCGCCCGGAAGTCCCGCGCATAGAAGAGCTTGATGCGCACGTCCGGGTACAGCTCGCGCAATCGCCGCAGCTTGCGATTCTTCTTCCGGACCAGGCGCTGCTGGAGGGTCGTCAGCTCCAGGTACATGTCCAGGTCCGGCAAGTAGAAGTCGGGGGCGAAACTCTCGATGACGTCGCCCTCGAAGTTCCAGAGGATCGGAAACGTCGTCGGCTCGTACTGCCAGCCGACGTCGTAGAAATCGAGGATACGGGCCATCTCCGCCTCGCTCGCATGCGCGAACGGAGCGCGCGTCGTTGCGGCTGCC
Source organism: Candidatus Eiseniibacteriota bacterium (assembly GCA_035633135.1). GTDB lineage: Bacteria > Chloroflexota > Limnocylindria > Limnocylindrales > CSP1-4 > UBA5189. Next base: position 3,819 of record DASQFM010000275.1, on the reverse strand, counting down.
GGGGGCGTGCTCGTCGCTGCGGGGGGCGTGCTTGCCGCCTCGTCTGCCGTCGCAACCGTGGTCGGGTCGTCCTGGTCCTGGGGCGCGGCCGCGGAATCGATCACCGGGTGAGGCCCGCTCCCCGGGGACGATCGCGGTGCGAGGGGCTCCGACGCTCACGGCGTCCGGTGTTCGATGCTCCGTCGCCGGGCTGGCCGTCCCGGACCAGGCTCGCGAGGTCGCCGGTCCAGCCGGCAAGGAGCTGGTACATGTCCAGGACATCGTCGGCCGAGACCGGAGGCGCATCCGGATCTACGGCATCGGCCGCTTCGAGCGGCCCCCCGGCGCCATCGCCGGTCATGACGAAGCCGAGCGTCGTGGAGGCGCAGGCCCGGCAGTCCAGCTGGAGGAACGCCAGATCGTCCCGACTCGCGAGGAGGCGGATCCCGGCGGGAGGGACGGGCTCATCGCAGACGGTGCACGTGAGACCGTCCATGAGCGCGCGGAGATCGTCGTGACGATCCATCCAGGCGGAGTGTACCCGGTCGAGCCCGAAGGCGACGCCGGCCCGGTCAGTTGCGATGGATACCCCCCGGGAGTATGATCAGGCGGCAACGCGGACATCTTCCGAGCGCGGACAACATGCACTGGGGAAGGAGACTGGATCCATGCCGACGACGGATGCCGGTCGCCCACACGCCGCCGCGGAGACGTTCCGCCACAGCTATTCGAAGGACAAGGCCCAGCTGGTTCGGCGCCTGGCACGGATCGAAGGCCAGGTCCGGGGCATCGCCCGGATGATCGAGCGCGAGGAGTACTGCGTCGACATCCTCCAGCAGACCAGCGCCCTCCGGGCCGCGGTGGACTCGCTGGCCATCCTCGTGCTGGAGGACCACGTCCAGGGTTGCGTCCGCACCGCCGCCGAGCACGGCGACGCAGATCGCTACGTGGAGGAGGTCGTCGACGTCGTCCGCCGCACCCTCGGGCGCCCGGTTCGCACGGGTGCCCGGACCGCCTGAGGGGGACGTTCGTCCACCCTCGCCGTTCAGACGGCGGCACTTTTCCACGAACCTTCGCGCCGGATGAGGATCGGTGGATAACCCGGTTGACACCCGGCGGCCACAGTTCCAACATCCGGCATCCGCACCCGGGATGCCACGGGGTGCGTGACTCCTGAGGGGTCCGGGGAAACCCGACCGCGAACCGACCGAGTCACGCGAGACCGATGGCCCATGGCGCGAAGCTTTCAACGCTGGGAGCGGCTCTCTGGCGGAATCGGGATCTCGAGGAGGGAGCCCGGTCGCCTGTGAGGACCGCTCCCGCGTGATTCCCGGGCCTCCCGTGGCCCCTGCTACCCTCCCCCGAACATGCGCGTCGCGGTCCTGTCGGACATCCATTCGAATGTCGTCGCCCTCGAAGCGGTCCTCGCCGCCGCAGGCGAGGTCGACGCCGTCTGGCAGCTCGGCGACAACGTCGGATACGGGCCCGAGCCGAACCAGGCGATCGCCCGGCTCGTGCGCGCCGGCGCGACCGGGGTTCGCGGCAACCACGACGCAGCCGCCGCGGGCGGCCCCGAGATCGAGTGGTTTAACCCGGACGCCCGCCGGGCGATGGAGTGGACCCGCGAGGCCATCGACGGCGACACCCGGGCCTGGCTCACCGCCCTGCCCGAACGGCTGACCGCCGGCGCGTGCCAGCTGGTGCATGGCAGCCCGCGCGAGCCGATCTGGGAGTACATCACCTCGGTCCCCGTGGCCCGTGCGAATCTCGCGCTGCTCGAGACCCCGATCGGCCTCAACGGCCACACCCACATCCCGGTCGCCTTCATCGAGGACGACGGTCGCATCGAGGTCGTCGGGCCGGGCGACGGCTCGCGGCTCGAGCTCGGCGGCCGGCGCGCGCTGCTCAACCCCGGCAGCGTCGGCCAGCCCCGCGACGGAGACCCCCGAGCGTCGTTCATGATCCTCGATCCGGACGCCGGGACGGCCAGCTGGCATCGCGTCGAATACGACATCGCGGCCGTCCAGTCGAACATGCGGGAGGCAGGGCTGCCGCCATCGCTGGTGGCCCGACTGTCACTCGGCCTGTAGGCCGGCGCGCAGGCCAGCAAGGGCGGCGCCGGGTCGGCCGGTGTATCGTGGCTCGATCCCAGCTACCGAGGCAGCCCAACACTGGTGTCGGACAGATCAACGCCCGTTTTCAAGCGCGCCGTCATCGCCCTCGAGGGCGGGTCGCGCGACGAGCGGATCATTCGCCTCGTGAGCGAGCTGGCCCGGCCGCATGCCGCGGAGCTGGTCGGCGTCCACGTAGTCGAGATCGGCTGGTCGATGCCGCTCGATGCCGACATCGCCGCCCGCTCGGAGGAGGTCCAGCAGGTCCTCGATCGGGCCGAGATCGTGGCTGAGCAGGCCCGGATGAAGCTCGAGCCGGTCCTGCTGCAGGCGCGAGACGTGGGGCCCGCCCTGGTCGATGAAGCGGCCGAGCGGAACGCCGATCTCCTCGTCCTCGGCCTCGCCTATCGAAGGCGGTTCGGCGGCGACTTTGCCCTGGGCCGGACGATTCCCTACGTCCTGCAGCATGCACCGTGCGCCGTCTGGGTGGTGCGCGAACCGATCCCCGAGGAGCAGCAAGCATGAAGATCGTCATCGTCGGCTGTGGCCGCGTCGGCTCGGTGCTGGCGGACGGGTTCGACACCACTGGCCACGAGGTTGTGATCCTCGACCTCTCGACCCGCGCCTTCGACCGCCTGCCGCAGGAGTTCAAGGGCCAGGCCGTGCGCGGCGACGGGACCGATGAGGACGTCCTGCGGCGGGTGGGGACGGCCGACGCGGATGTCTTCCTCGCCTTGACCGAGGGCGACAATCGCAACGTCATGGCCGCCCAGATCGCGGTGGAGAACCTCGGCGTCAAGCGCGCGGTTGCGAAGATCAACGATCCCGTCCGCGCGGCGGCCTACGCCGAGCTCGGGATCGCCACGATCTGTCGAACGACGATGCTGTCCGACGCCATCCAGTCGTACCTTGGCTTGGCCCCGTCGGGCATCCCGTCCATCATCTCGCCCGTCGCCCCCCATCACGAAGGCGGGCATGGCCGCTCGGGGGGTGGGGGCGACGGCGCAGCGACCGGCGGGACCGCGATCGGCGCCGTCGGATCGGAGACCGCCGCTGGGCCAAGCGGCTTCGCCACGGATCCTTCCAACTTCATCGGCAGAGGGAGCTGACATGTTCGTGCTGGTCGTCGGCGGCGGAAAGGTCGGCTACTACCTGGCCAAGGAGCTCATCGCGAGCGGTCACGAGGTGGTCCTCATGGAGAAGGACCGCGCTCGGGCAACCCAGATCGCGGACGAGGTCGGCTCAATCGTCGTGCCCCACGACGGCTGTGAGGGCAAGTACCTCGGCGAGGCCGGCTGCAATCGCGCTGACATCGTCGCCGCGGTCACGGGCGACGACGAGGACAACCTCGTCATCTGCCAGATGGCCAAGCACCATTTCGACGTGCCGCGCACGATCGCGCGGGTCAACAACCCCAAGAACGAGGGCCTGTTCCGTCACCTCGGGGTCGACGAGATCATCAGCCCGACGCGGATGATCCTCGGCTCGATCGAGCAGGACATCCCGGTCCATGAGCTGCTCCACCTCGCCGCACTGGGCGACAGCGACCTCGAGATCATCGAGGCCCACCTCCAGCCGGGCTCGCCGGCCGTCGGCAAGTCGCCGGCCGAGCTGTCGATCCCCGAGGGCTGCTCGATCTTCGCCGTCGTCCGCGGTGGCGTGGCGACACCGCTGCGGAGCGACACCGTGCTGGCCATCGACGACAAGGTGATCGCGATCGGCCGGGCCG
>DASQFM010000274.1:0-4252 GCA_035633135.1 Candidatus Eiseniibacteriota bacterium | reverse complement strand
GTTGCCCCAGCTCTTGTGCATCGGGCGTCCGTCCTCGCCGAAGAGGAGGGCATAGCCGAAGATCGTCTTGAACGGCTCCTCGCGCCGCAGCACGGTCGACATCGCCAGCATCGAGTAGAACCAGTTCCGGAACTGGCCCGGGAAGCTCTCGGTGATGAAGTCGGCTGGGTACCACTGCGCCCAGTACGCGGGGTCCTCGCGGTAGTGCAGGGTCGAGAACGGCACGATCCCCGCGTCGAGCCACGGATTGCCGACGTCCGGGATCCGGCTCACCGGCTCGCCGCAGCTGGAGCAGGCCACGCGCACCGCATCGACATAGGGCCGGTGGGGGGTATGGCCCTCGTAGGCCTCCCATCCCTCGATCGCCCGCTCGCGCAGCTCCTCGCGCCCGCCGATCACATCGAACCTGCCGCACGCCTGGCAGTCGTAGATCGGCAGCGCCAGCCCCCAATAGCGCTTCTTGCTGATCATCCAGTCGTGCATGTTGCGGAGCCAGTCGAGCTCGCGCTCGTAGCCGAAGCCCGGGATCCAGCGGATCTGGTCGACGATCTCCATGATCTGGTAGCGGAGGCTGACCTCGACCTGCTCCGGGGTGAGGGTCTCGCGGGGCTGGTCGTAGACCGGGCCCATGCTGATGAACCATTCGTCCACCAGCCGGAACAGCAGCGGCGTGTTGCAGCGCCAGCAGTGCGGGTAGCGATGGGTGTACGGCTCGAGGTGGTAGAACGCGCCTTTGCGCTCGAGGTCGTCGATGATCGCCTCGGCGACGTTGGGTGCCTCGCGGCCGCTCAGCCAGCCGAAGCCGTCGTAGTAGCGGCCGGCCTCGTCGATCGGCCCGATGACCGGTAGCCCGAGCTCCCGCCCGAGCTGGTAGTCCTCGGCGCCGGCGCCGGGCGCGATATGGACGATCCCGGTGCCCTCATCCTCGCCGACCTCGTTCCAGGCTACGACCCGATGGACGTATTGACTACCAGGCTCGTCGCGCGTGCCCGCTGCGAACGCCGCCTGGACGGCGGGCAGCTCGTCGAATGGGCCGCGGTAGCGCCAGCCTACGAGCTCCGAGCCGGCCTTCTCGTCGACCACCTGGAATTCGCCGAAGACCGCCTCCTTGAGCCGGCTCCGAGCGACCCACGCTTCCGCGTCGCCCTGCCGCACGCGGACATAGCGGAGCTCTGGTGCGACGGCGGCGGCGACGTTCGCGGCCAGGGTCCACGGCGTGGTCGTCCAAACCAGCAGGGCCTCGCCCGGGCGGTCGAGCAGCGGGAACCGGACCGTCAGCCCGGGGTCCTCGCGGTCCTGATAGCCCTCGTTGAGCTCCATCTGCGACAGCCCGGTCCCGCAGCGCGGGCACCACGGCATCGAGTCGTGGCCCTTGTAGACCCAGCCGCGGCGATGGCACTCGGCGAGGAAGCCCCAGATGAGGTCGTTGTTCTCGTTGCTGAAGGTGAAGTACGAGCCCCCGATCTCGGGCATCCCGAGGCGTCCGACGAGCATCTCCACCGTGTCCGTGACGGGTCCCTCCACCCCCGCCGTCGTCGCGATCTGCGATGGATCCTGCGCCAGCAGGTCCCGCAGCCGGCGCAGCTCGTCGGGATCGTTCCAGTCCATCCACATCCCGAGCCGGATCGACTGCTCGGTCTGCCGGGCCGCGTAGGTGAGGACCCGCTGCTTGCATTCGTTGACGAACCTGGCGATGCCGTAGGCCTCGATGTCGCGCTTGCTCGTGAAGCCGAGATCACGTTCGACGTTGACCTCGACCCACAGGCCCTGGCAGTCGAACCCGTTCTGGTAGCGCTCGTCCTCGCCGAGCATGGCGTGGAAGCGCTGGAACAGATCCTTGTAGGCGCGGCCCCAGGCGTGATGGACGCCCATGGGGTTGTTGGCCGTGATCGGCCCGTCGAGAAAGCTCCAGCGGGGCCCGCCCGCATTCTGAGCCCGCAGCCGGGCGAAGGTCCGGCGCTCGCGCCATGTCGCAAGCGTCTCGTGCTCCATGGCGACGAGATCGGGGCGCGTGGGGACGGGTTGGAACATGCAGCCTCGTCTGTGGTCCGGCGGGCGGAGGCGCCCCAACGCCTCGGGAGCGGAGGTGCCCGGCCGGGGCCGCCGACGGTCCGGCTATCCTACCCGCGATGCGACCCGAGTACGAGCCGTCCCGGCGCGGCAGGTCGCCGTTCGCCGCCGCGTTCCTGTCTCTCCTGTTCCCGGGCCTCGGCCACGCCTACCTGGGCGCCTTCCATCGGGCCGCCTGGCTCGCCGTCCCGCCGATCCTTGCCGCGGCGCTGGTCGCCGGATTCGCCGTCCGCCTCGGGGCGGTTGAGATCGCGGGATTCGCGGTCCAGACCTGGTTCATCGCCGGCGTGTTCCTGGTCAACCTCCTGGCCCTCGGCTACCGCGCCGCGGCGATCCTCGACGCCTGGCGGATCGCCCGCTGGCTGACCAGCTCCGGCCGCCTGGGCGGCGGCCCCGCGCCGCGTCCCGGCTTCATGGGCGGCATCGCCGGACCGCTGTCGCTGGCCGGGCTGGTCGCCGTGCTCCTGGTGATGTCGACCGCCCACGTCGCGGTGGCTCGCTACGACCTCATCCTGGCCGGCACTGCGTCCTGCGTCTTCGATCCCGAAAACCTCGGCTGTCGGGCGGGCGGCGCTCCGGAGCCGGGCGCCTCGAGCGAGCCCATCGCGTCTGGAGCCGAGCCCTCGTCAGCGCCGGGGACGCTCGGTCCGGCGGTTTCGGCCAGCACGGCGCCGCCGTGGGACGGCAAGTCGCGTCTCAACATCCTGTTGCTCGGGGCCGACGAGCAGGGCGGCGCCCACAACACGGACACGATGATCACGGTCTCGATCGATCCGGCGACCAACCAGGTGGTGCTGTTCACGATTCCCCGCGACACCGTCGACGTGCCGGTCCCGCCGGGGCCGGCCCGGATCGCCTTCGGGCCGAACTTCCCGGGAAAGATCAACAACTGGTTCAGCGAGGTCCAGAACCGCCCCGACCTGTTCGCCGGGTCTGACGCGACCCGTGGCTACAACGGCCTCAAGTCGATCCTCGGCCAGCTGTACGGCCTCGACATCCGCTACTTCGTCGAGGTCAATTTCGACGGCTTCGAGCGGGTCGTCGATGCCCTCGGCGGCGTGACGATCAACGTCCAGATCCCCGTGCTGGACGATCAGTACCCGCTGCCGGGAGGCGTCCTGGAGCGGCTTTACATCCCCGCCGGGCTGCAGCACATGAGCGGGACGGAGGCCCTCGCCTACTCGCGCTCGCGCAAGACGTCGACCGACTTCGATCGGGCCGCGCGCCAGCAACGGGTCCTCGTCTCGCTGCGCCGCCAGACCGACATCGCCCAGATCATCCCGTCGATCGACACGCTGGCCGAAGCGCTGAAGCAGTCCGTCCGGACGGACATGCCGCGCGAGCTCGTGCCGCAGCTCCTGAACGTCGCCGAGCGGATCGGTTCACGGTCGATCCGCTCGGTCATCTTCGCGCCACCCTTCTACGGCGAGGAGATCTTTGTCAGCGCTCGCGGCTACGTCATCGAGCCCAACGTGACGCGCATCCGGACGGCGGTGCGCGAAGCGTTCACGATCGATCCGGCGTTCGCCCTGGTGCGCGAGGCCATCGCCCAGGAGGGGGCCAGGATCTGGGTCCTCAACGGCTCGGGTCGCACCGGCGAGGCAACGAACCTGGCCGCCTACCTCGAATCGAACGGCCTGGCCGCCACGGCGCCCCAGCAGCAGCCCGACACCGAGGGCCTGCCGACGACCACGATCCGGGCCTACAACGGTGCCGAGGACCGATTCCCCCTCACCATCGCGGCGCTCAAGCAGATCTTCGAGGTGGCGGTCGAGCCGGTCACCGACGCGACAGTGCCCGTCGACCTCATGATCATCACCGGCCAGTCGACGCCCCAGCTGACTCCGCCGCCACTGCCCTAGCACTCCTCGGCGCACGCCGTCCGCTCCCGTAGGCGCCCCGCCGCCGCTCCCGTAGGCGCCCCGCCGCTAGGCGCCCCGCCGGCGGGTGCTGGCAGCCGCCGCGCCACCGCTCCCACACGGTTTTGCATCAGACAGACACCCCCGGAACGCTAGATCGGCTTTCGCACTGATCTACCAGGTTCCAGGCGGCCTGGACGCTTCCGGCAGGGGGTTTTCGTCTCGGGCTGAACGTGACTCGGGACAATCCCCGGCGACAGGGAACGCGGCGGAGGGCCCACAGGCGGGGGAGGCAGATCTAATGCACCCCAGGCGTCCGTCTG
>DASQFM010000273.1:0-7435 GCA_035633135.1 Candidatus Eiseniibacteriota bacterium | reverse complement strand
CCGTTCGAGGCCACGTCGCGGACCAGCTCGTAGGGCGCCTGGAGCTCCTTGGCCGCGACGAACAGCTCGTCATCGCGCATCGATTGAAGCTTGCGGATCTCCGACAGGACGGCCCGCAGCTGGCGGACCGCCTCGACGATGTTGCCGGTGCCCGCTTCGCCCTTGGTCCGGATCATCGCCGCACCTTCGTTGATCCGCCGCAGCGCCTCGCCGAGATCGCGGCAGCCGCAGACGAAGGGGACCTTGAAGGCGTGCTTGTCGATGTGGTTCGTCTCGTCGGCGGGCGTCAGGACCTCCGATTCGTCGACGTAATCCACCCCGAGGGCCTCGAGGATCTGGGCCTCGACGAAGTGGCCGATGCGCGCCTTCGCCATCACCGGGATGGTGACTGAGTCCATGATCGAGGTGATCATCGACGGGTCGCTCATCCGGGCCACGCCGCCCGCGGCCCGGATATCGGCCGGCACGCGCTCCAGGGCCATCACCGCGACCGCGCCGGCGTCCTCGGCGATTCGCGCATGCTCGGGCGTGACGACGTCCATGATGACGCCGCCCTTGAGCATCTGGGCAAGGCCCTTCTTGGTCGCCCAGGTCGAGGTCTCGAGGGTCATGGTGGACAGTATCTCCGGGCTACTCGCACTCGGCCCGCGGGTCCGAATGACCTTCGAGTGGACCCGGCGGCCGCGCGCTGCCGGATTATCGCACGGGCCGTGCCGATATCAGCGACCCGGGCAGGATATGAACACGTCGTGTCGGCGCCTGCCGGTCGGCCGCGTCAGCGGCTGACGGTCCGGATCACGCCCGACATGAGGCGCGTGGCACGCCTGGCCGCCGAGGGCGACAGCCTGCTGAGCGAATCTACGAGCTCGAGCACGTCGTCGTCGTCGAGGCCGTCGAGCAGCCGGAACAGCCGCAGGATCGTCTCGTCGGGCACCCGGCCGAGGAGCTGCAGGCCACGCTCGAGCTCCCGGGGCTGGAGTTGGGGCACCAGGCCCACGGCGCGATCGAACAGCCGCACGAAGACCAGGAACGTCGACAGCCATTCGTGGAGGCCCACCAGGTCGTCGTCATCGGGGTGGGCGGCCATGGCGCTGCGCGTCTCGGCGAGGGTCTGCTCGAGGACGGCGACGATCGGATCGCCCTCGCGCGCCTTCCGCTCCGAGACGACCCGGCCGAACCAGCGCCAGTGGTCACCGACCGCGACGTACGCCGCACCTGCCGGGCCACGGCTGCCGACGCGTCGCGGTTCGGCGATGCGTTCGATGATCCCCCACGACTCGGCCTCCGACAGGGCCAGGCTGGCCGCCCGATGCGACAGGCCGAGCGCCTCGCGCACCTCGCGCTCGGTCAGGGCCTGCTGGCGGGCCATGAGATAGGCGTGCACCCGCGCGATGGCAGGCGCGACACCCCAGGCGCCGCCCATCTCGCCCCACGCGTCGGCGAGCCGCAGCCTGATAGCTTCCGCGGCCTGCGACGAGGCGACCGGCTGCGCCGGAACTTGCCCCTTGACAGTAGCCCGTTTCTCGTCCATAACGTGCTATGCGAGAGTAGCACGAAGAACGAAGCTGGAGCAAACGCATGACCAGCGATGGCGCGCCGGCTCGGGCCCCGCGGCGGGGCATGGACCCGCGGCTGCTCGGCTACCTCGGCGCAGCCACGCAACTAGTGCTCGCCTTCGGGCTGCTGGCGCTGGTCAACCTGGTTCGTGACACCGTCGAGCCGCCCGAGCCGGTGGATCGCGGGCTGGCGCTCGCCCTGCTCTACGCGCTGCCGGCAGCCATCGGCGGCCTGGGTGCTTGGGCCGCCCGCCGATCGCTCCTCGCCGCAGCCGCGATGGCCTGTGCCATCGGATCGGTGCTGTCGATGTCGGGCGTCACCCTGCTGTTCCTGGCGCCGGCGCTGCTCTTCGCCGTTGCGGCGGCCAAACCGCGCGCCACGTGGGGTGCCCCCGCAGCCGCTGCGGCGCGATCCAACCCGGCGGTCGGTCTCGGGCTGGCGATCGTCCTCGCGGCGCTGATGGTGGGATCGGGCGTGTCGCTTCTGGCGCTGACCGAGGCCCGCTGCTGGGTCGCCGAGCAGACCTCGGCGGGGATCGTCTACCGGATCGTGCCCGACATCGGCGGCGTCTCCGTCCAGAGCAAGGGCGAGTCGGCGGGGTGCTCGAGCGCCGTCCTGACCCCCCGGGGCGCCGTTGTTGCGGCGATCCTGGGCATCGGTGCGCTCGGGCTCGCCGTCATGGCGGCCATCCCGCGACGGCGTCCGCCCCTCCTCGAGATCGCCCTTCTCCAGCTCCACTAGCCGGACCAGACAATCCGGCGCGAGCCGGTTCGGACGCCGGAGCCGAGTCCGGGCCGCCTCTACACTTCCGGCCATGCCCGTCCTGCGGAGCCGGCTCGACCCTTCGAGCGAGGACACCCGCGCGAACCTCGAGCGGATGACCGGCCTCGTCGCCGAGCTGCGAGCTCGCACGGCAGCCGTCAGCGACCGTGGCGCCGGCGGCGACGATCGGTCGATCGCCCGCCACCGCGAACGCGGCAAGCTGCCCGTTCGGGAGCGGATCGACCGCCTGCTCGACCCCGGATCCGCCTTCCTGGAGCTGAGCGCCCTCGCCGCGACCGGGCTGTACGACGACGAGGCACCGTCGGCCGGGATCGTCACCGGCATCGGCCGGATCGAGGACACGACCTGCGTGATCGTCGCCAACGACGCCACGGTCAAGGGCGGCACGTACTACCCGCTGACGGTCAAGAAGCACCTGCGGGCCCAGGAGATCGCCCTCGAGAACCGGCTGCCGTGCGTCTACCTCGTCGACAGCGGCGGCGCGTTCCTGCCGCTCCAGGCGGACGTCTTTCCGGACCGCGAGCACTTCGGCCGGATCTTCTACAACCAGGCGCGGATGTCGGCGGCGGGCATCCCCCAGGTCGCGCTGGTCATGGGCAGCTCGACCGCGGGCGGGGCCTACGTGCCCGCGATGAGCGACGAGACGGTGATCGTCAAGGGCACCGGCACGATCTTCCTCGGCGGGCCGCCGCTGGTGAAGGCCGCGACCGGCGAGGACGTCGATGCCGAAACCCTGGGTGGCGCCGCCGTCCACACCCGCGAATCGGGGGTCGCCGATCACGAGGCCCTCGACGACGAGCACGCCCTGGCGCTCGGCCGCTCGATCGTCCGCCATCTCGAGCGCAAGCTGCCCGCGCCGCCCTGGGACCGCCGCGAGCCGGAGAGGCCGGCAGCAGATCCCGAGGGCCGCGACGGCGGCGGCCATCTCTATGCCGCCATCGCGGCCGACGCCCGGCGCAGCGTTCCGGTCCGGGAGCTCATCGCCAGGCTGGTGGACGGTTCGCGCTTTCACGACTTCAAGCCGCTCTACGGCGAGACGCTGGTCTGCGGCTTCGCCCACGTCGACGGCTGGCCGGTGGCGATCCTCGCCAACGACGGCATCCTGTTCAGCCAGTCGTCGCTGAAGGGCACCCACTTCATCGAGCTGGCCTGCCAGCGCCGGATCCCGCTGGTATTCCTGCAGAACATCACGGGGTTCATGGTCGGCCGCGAGTACGAGGCGGGGGGGATCGCCAAGGACGGCGCGAAGCTCGTGACCGCGGTCGCGACGGCCGCGGTGCCCAAGTTCACGATCTTCATCGGCGGCAGCTTCGGGGCGGGCAACTACGCCATGGCCGGCCGGGCCTACCAGCCCCGGTTCCTGTGGACCTGGCCGAACGCCCGCATCAGCGTCATGGGCGGCACCCAGGCCGCCCGGGTTCTGTCGACCGTCGGCGAGGCGTCCCTGCCCGGCGGGGCCTGGCCATCGGACGCGGAGCGCGAGGCCTTCGAGGCGCCGATCCTGGAGACCTACGAGCGCGAAGGCTCGCCGTATTTCGCGACTGCCCGGCTGTGGGATGACGGCATCATCGACCCGCTGGATACCCGTCGCGTCCTGTCGATGGGCATCGCGGCGGCGGTCCATGCACCAATCCCGGAGACAAAGTTCGGCGTCTTCCGGATGTAGCGGCGGCTATCCAGCGGCCGCGCCGATTTCTTGGCTGGCCGCAGGCGATCGGGACGCGGCACCTTTGAGGAGAGCCCAATGCTGAAGTTCTGGAGCGAAGTCCCGTCGGCCCGGGTTCGGGAGGTCGTCGCCGACATCGCCACCTGGGGTTGGGTCGCGCTATGGGTCACGATCGGCTCGCGGATCTACGGCGCCATCGCGGGCTTCGCCGAGTCGGGGCGCGTCCTGGCCTCGGGTGGCAGGAGTCTCCAGCAGGCGGGCGTGGACCTCGGCGGGTCCCTGAGCGGCATTCCGTTCGTCGGCGAATCGATCCAGACGGGTGCGACCGACACGTTCCGAACGGCCGGCGAGCCGCTGATCTACGTCGGCTCGCAGCTCGAACAGCTCCTGCTGTTCATCGCGACGCTGCTGGGCATCCTCGTGGTGGCGGTGGCATTGCTGCCGTGGCTCAGCCGCTACGTCCCCTGGCGGGCCCGTCGGCTTGCCGAGATGCGCGCCGCGCATCGGGCCATCCGGCGCGCGCCTCGGCACGTCAACGAAACGGCGATCGAGCGCACCCTGGCGTCGAGGGCCCTTCATCGGCTGACGTACCCGGAGCTGCTGTCCGAAACGCCCGATCCGCTCGGCGACTTCATCTCCGGTCGCTACGACCGGCTGGCGCGCGCGGAGCTGGCCAGCGTCGGCCTGCGGCTCTGACGCGTTGATTGGCGCGTCGGGTCGGCCCGTGATCCCGGTCGCTTAGCATCGCCGACATGATCCGAGTCGCCCGCCTTTCGATCGCCCCGGTTCGCGGCCTCGGGCTCGAGCACCCCGAGGTCGTCGAGCTGACCGCGACGGGCGTCCTCGAGGATCGGCGCTTCTACGTCATCGACGACGATGGGCGGCTCGTCGACCAGCTCATTGCCGGCAGGCTGGTCCAGGTCAAGGCGCACACGGACCCGGCCGCGACCACCCTTCGGCTGGCATTCCCGGGCGGCACGGTGATCGACGCTCCGGTTGAGCTCGGCGAGGCGGTCGAGACGCATGTCCACGGGCGCACCGCGGTCGGCCATCGCGTCATCGGACCCTGGGCGGCAGCGCTCGAGCCCTTCGCCGGCGAGCCGGTCCACCTCGCTCGCTGCGATCGCCCCGGCGGCACCCGGATCGCCAACGCGGTCAGCCTGATCTCGGATGGATCGCTCGAGGAGCTTGCCCGCCGTCTCGATCGGTCGTTCATCGACGGCCGGCGATTCCGGATGCTCGTCGAGGTCGAGGGCGCGGCGGCGCACGAGGAGGACGACTGGATCGGCGGCCGGATCGGGATCGGCACGGCGGTCCTCGCCATCACCCGGCCCGACGCGCGCTGCGCGATCACGACCCACGACCCCGACACCGGCGTGCGCGACGTCGACACGCTTCGCGGAATCATCGGCTATCGCGGCCTGCGCGATGGCCGGAAGGCCGATTTCGGCATCCTCGGGGAGGTCGATTCGCCGGGCCGGATTCGAGTCGGCGACGAGGTGGTCGTGCTCGGGGCCGTTGGGGTGCGAGTGCCGGCGCCGATCGGCGGCGGGACGCCCGAGGTCAGCCCGACCGCGCTCGCATGAGGCCGACGACAGCCCCTGGTCGACGATGACCATTTCGGCGGGACCCGAGCTCCGGCTGATCGTGCCGATCCAGTGGCAGGCATCAAACCGGAGCCTGCGCCGCGGATCGGGTCCCGGGAGGCGAGTGCCATCTGCTCGCCGATGCGGGGCCGGCATCAATCCGGCGCCGGCGCGGCGGATCGATGTTCCGAGAGCATCGATTCCTGGATTCACCGGCCCCGTGATGGACCTCACGCATCACTCGCGGCGATCCCTTGGAGGAAGTGACGGGTCAGCTGCGCATCCGCCCGGGGTCCGGCTTGCCTGAACCGGAAATCAATGCTTCTGAAGCATCACGCTTACCTCCGGAAGCGAAAACGATGTCCGCCGATCATCGGCCGCGGCCCGAGTGCCGGGTCAGGACTTATCGGCATCGAGCCGCCCAAAGTCAGCCCGATCGCCTGAGCACCCACTTGCAACCGATCGCGGTGACGATCCGATCGTCGCCGGCCGGTGACGCCAGACGGACCGTCGGCGCCGCGGATCGAGTCCCGGGAGCCGGCGCGGCTGCCTCCGGGGTGGCTGCGGGCGGTGCCGCCGGCGCCGCGAATCGAGTCCCGGGAGCCGGCCGCAGCCGGACGATCTGGGAACCGAGGTTGGCGTCGCGTGCGCCATGCCCGGCCAGGGACGGCCGAAATCGGAGGCCGAGCGTTCGGGTGAGGCGCTGGATGGTCGCCGGCACGTTGCCGGTCGGCAGCTCCAGGACCTCCAGTCGCACCGGTCCACCGATCGGATGTGGCTCGTCGCGGCGGGCCGCTTGGTCGGCCGGCGTCCATTCGGCCGACGCCGGGTCGTGCTCGATGACGAACGGCGGCTCGCCCGGCCCGAGCCTGTCCGGCAGCGAGACCTGCCAGCGAACCACTGAACCGTCGTCACGCCGGCGCTCGCCAGCAGTCGGCGCGCCCAGGCTCGAGCCGAACGCCTGGAGCGCGGCGACGTCCGATTCGAGCGAGTCGCTCGCGACCGCCCAGGTCACCAGTCCGTCGCCGTGCTCGAGTGACGCCGCCACCAGGCTCCCGAACCAGGATCCCTCGGCCACGTTTGGATCAGCGATGGAGACGAGCTCGAGATAGGTATCGCCCAGCCAGACCAGGCGGTTCTGCGTCCCGAAGGCGGGGTGCCGGCCACCTCCGCCGGCGGCAAGCCCGAGTGACCTTTCGAGCTCGGCGGTCGCGGCGTCGAGGTCGCCGACCGCGAACACCAGGTGGTCGATCCCCAGCAGCATCCCCTGAGCCTAGCTGGCCCGGGCGCGGGCCCGCCGAAGCGCCGGCGCGCCGGCCATGCGCCGCACCGTGTCGACCCTGCGCCGCAAGCGTCTCGGCCATGCGCCGCACCGGGTCGCCCAACGCCGAACCGCGCACCGTAGGATGGTGGCGTGAGCGGGCGGGTCGTTCAGGTCAACGTCTCGCGGGGCGGCGTCCCGAAGCTGCCGGTCGATCGGGCGTTCGTCCGGCGGCTCGGTGTCGACGGCGATAGCCACAACGAGCCCCAGCCCGTCCACGGCGGGCCGCTGCAGGCCGTCTGCATCTACTCCGCCGAGGCGATCGCGCGGGTGGCCGCCGATGGCCACCAGGCATTCCCCGGGGCGTATGGCGAGAACCTGACCCTCGAAGGCATCGAGATGGACACGCTTCGCCCCGGTGACCTGTTGCGGGTGGGCGGTGGCGGGCTGGTCCTGGAGATCACCAAGCCCGACGGGCCGTGCCAGACGATCGCCCATTACTTCATCGAGCGCCGGATCGCCCGCATCTTGCCGCAGGTCAATCCCGCCGACGCGCGCTGGTACGCCAGCGTCCTGGAGGAA
>DASQFM010000272.1:0-4397 GCA_035633135.1 Candidatus Eiseniibacteriota bacterium | reverse complement strand
GCGCACGACCTCCTCGACGAAGAACGGGTTGCCCTCGGCGCGGGCCAGGATCAGGTCGCGGACCTGGGTGGGCAGCGATTCGATCTCCAGCAGGTTCGCCACGAGGTTGCGGCTCTCCGTCTCCGACAGCGGCTCGAGCCGCAACTCGGTGAGCGCTTCGCCGAACACCTCGCCCACCTGCGCGATCAGCGCCCAGCCGGCCGAATCCCGTTCGGCGCGCAGGGCCGCCACGAATAGGACGGGCAGCTGCGCCGCAAGCGGCAGGACATTGCGGATGACGTCGATCGATGCCGGGTCGGCCCAGTGGACGTCCTCGCAGACCACGATCACGGGGCCATGGGCCGAGAGCGCCCGCAGGAGGCGGATGATCGAGGCGACGTAACGGCCCTGCATCACCTCGGGATCGGTCTTGGCGCGGTCGGCCTCGTCCGGGCGGAGCGGCAGTGACAGGAGGTGGGCGAGGTACGGGGCGACGTCGGCCGACTCGTTGCCGAGGAGAGCTGCGAGCTCCCGGTCGAGCTGCGTCCGGGCCTCGGCGTCCTCGGCGATGAACGAGATGTGCAGCGTCGAGCGGACCAGGTCGATCAGCAGGTGGTACGGCAGGTTGCGCCCGTAGGAGACGCAGCGGCCCTCGATCCACGTTGCCGCGGCCCCATCAGCCGCCTTCGCGTCCGGATCCTCGTCCTCGGCCCAGCGCCGAAACTCGGCAAGCAGCCGGCTCTTGCCGATTCCGGGCTCGCCGACCAGAAACACCACGCGGCCTCGACCGGCTCGGACGATCGGAACCAGCAAGCGGAGGGTGTCCATCGCGCCCTCCCGGCCGACCATCGGACTCACCAGCCCGACTCGCTCGAGGCCCCGCTTGCGCTCCGGGTCCGCTCGCCGGGCGATCACCCGGTAGGCATGGACCGGCTCGGCCTTGCCCTTGACGTCGAGGCCGCCCAGGTCTTCGACATCGAACACCTGTCCGGCCAGTCGCAGGGTGTTGGCGGTGATGAGGACCGTTCCGGGCTGTGCCGCGGTCTCCATCCGGGCCGCGACGTTCACCGCGTCGCCGAGGGCCGTGTACTCATAGCGCAGATCGCTGCCGACGTTGCCGACGATGACCGGCCCGGTGTTGATGCCGGCCCGGATCCGGAAGTCGATGCCCTGGGTCTGCTTGAGCTGGCGGGCGAACTCGTCGGTGGCGGCGACCATGTCGAGCGCCGCAAGGATGGCCCGCTCGGGATCGTCCTCATGGGCGATCGGGGCGCCGAAGAAGGCCAGCATCGCGTCGCCCTGCAGCTGGGCGATCGTGCCTTCGTAGCGGAAGACCGCCTTCGACATGAGGTCGAAGGCCTCGTTGATGACGGTCGTCCAGTCCTCCGCGTCCATCGACTCGGCGAGGGTGGTCGAGCCGACGACGTCGGCGAACAGCGCGGTGACCGGTTTTCGCTCGCCGCTCAGCTTGGCCGCCCGCATCTTCTCGATCAGCGGCGCCGGCGCCAGGGCCGCCAGCCGGGTCTGCAGTGCTTCCTCGGTCTCGCCCGGAGCCGCCAGCGCCTGGCCGCAGTTCGCGCAGAACCTCGCGTCGGCGGTGACGGGCGCCTCGCAGCGGGGGCAGGCCAGTGGCGGGGACTCGACCATCATCCGGCCCGCATCTTAGCCCCGAGCCGCCCTAGGTCCTTCCCGGCGCATCGCCAGGAGATCGGCGTCAGGCGGGAATCGCCTCGGCCAGCGCTGCGACCGCGTTGAGCAGGCCCGCCTTGCGCGCCTCGTCGAGATCCTTGGCCAGCTTGTCGGCGCGGCTCGCGAGCGCCTCGGTGGCCGATCTGGCCCGCTCGAAGTCACCGCTCGAGAGCGCGTCGCCGACCGCGGCGGCAAGGCCTTCGAGCTCGCTCACGTCTCGACCGGTTAGGCTGTCCTTGCCGCCTTGGGCGGCCCGGATCGCGGCGATCACGTCCTGCAGGGCTGCGAGCGCAGGCTCCGCGGCGTCGGTGGTCGAGCCAGCCGCTGTCGGGTTCTCGGTCGGCGACGACGGGCTTTCGCTCTCGGCCGGTGCGTTCGAGGCTTGGCTTTCGCCCGGCGCTCCCGAGCCGCCGATCCCGCCCAGGAGGCCGCCGAATGCCACGATGGCGGCGAGTCCGAGGGCGGCCAGCAGGATCCCCGTGGGAACGAGGAATCTGTTTCCGCGGGCGCGTTCGACGGCGGCGCGCCGCTCGATGACACCGCCTGTTGAATCTGGTTCAAGCCTCGGAGCGGCCACCCGAGATGGCCACATCGCATCGGGGTTCGGCGAGGCGCGGCCGCTGGCCATCGTCGCCGGGGCCCGAACAACCGTGGCCGCGTTGGGGTCGACGGCGATGGGCGACTCGGCCTCGCCCCCGGCCGCGGTGCCGGCGAGGAGTCCGATCGGTGTCCGGCCGTCGAGCGCCGCATCGAGGCTGTCGGCCAGCGCCACGGCCGACGGCCGTTCGGCCGGGTCTTCGGCAAGGGCTCCTCCGATCGGGGCGTCGAACGCCTGCTCGAGGGCAGGGACGATCGACGAGACCGTCGAAGGCGCTCGGTGTCGGTGCTCGAAGACGTCATGCATGGAACCGGCGGGTTTCGGATACCGCCCGGTCAGGGCCTGGAAGATCGTGACGCCCAGTGCGTAGACGTCGCTGGCAGGCGTGGGAGCGTTCCCGGCGAGCAACTCGGGGGCGAGGTAGGGGAGCGTCCCGACCGTCGCGCCGGGGACGGTCAAGGGCGTCGTCTCCATCGCCCGTTCGCTTCGCGCAAGCCCGAAGTCGCCCAGCTTGGCGCGATCATCCTGGAAGAGGATGTTGTGCGGCTTCACATCGCGATGGACGAGCCCCCGGTCATGGAGGGCGGTGAGCCCTTCCGCGACCGCCTCCACGATCGGCACCAGCTCCGCGGGCTGCAATGGGCCGTGGGACTCGAGCCGATCGCCGAGCGTCCCGCCATTGCAGAGCTCCATGACGTAGAAGGGCTCGTGGCCCGTGGCGGAGTCCCCGGGTTCGACATCAAAAACGGCCACGATATTTGGGTGGGCCACAGCGGCCAGGGCCCGCGCTTCGCGATCGAATCGGGCGGCAAAGAGCGGATCTGCAGCGAGGTTCGGCGCCAGGACCTTGACGGCGACCTCGCGTGCCAGGCGGAGGTCGGTCGCTCGATAGACCGCGGCCATCCCGCCGGCGCCGAGGACGCCCTCGATCCGGTAACGATCTGCGAGCACCTCGCCGATGCGCGGCATGTGCGGCAGGGTACGACGGTTCGGCCCGGGGCCTGGCTCGGAGCAAGTGCAGCCTGTGTGCTGATTTAGAACGCACGTTCTATACTGAGCCATGCCGGTCCGACCCAGCCAGCGGCCGAAGAACGTGCGCTATTACGCCGCCAACCGCGAGCGCGAGATCGAGCGCGTGACCCGGCGCCAGGCTGCCACCACGGAGTTCCTGCGGCAGCTCCGAAACGTGCCGTGCGCGGACTGTGGCGGGCGCTTCGAAGGCCACCAGATGGACTTCGACCATCGCGATCCGCGGACGAAGTCGTTCAACATCTGCTCTGGTCGCGCCGCGCTCAAGAGTCACGAGCAGCTTCTAGCTGAGGCCGCGAAGTGCGATGTTGTCTGCGCGAACTGCCACCGCGTTCGGACTCGAGACCGGGCGAGGTCGGGGATCGATCCTCAGTTCCGCCCATACGCTCCACTCAGCGTGCTTGAGCGGCGTGAGCGATGGCTCCAACATCAGGACGAAATCGATCGGCTACGGGACTCGCCATGCGCAGACTGTCATGGGCGGTACCCGGCATGTGCCATGGATTTCGATCATCGCGACCCAGCCACCAAAGTGAAGCCGGTGACGAGATTCCTCGGCCGAGCCACATTGGAGCTGATGTTGGCCGAGGCTGCGAAGTGCGATATCGTCTGCGCGAACTGCCACCGGCGCCGAACGTACGAACGACGTTCGGTTCGGATGTCAGGGCGGGAGTAGCTCAGCTGGTTCAGAGCGATGGCCTTCCAAGCCGTAGGTCGCGGGTTCGAATCCCGTCTCCCGCTCCAATTCCTCTCAGGCGCTTCGTGACGCCGGTATTCTCCCGGCGATGACTGCCCTTCAACAGCTGCCGCGGACCCTGGGCCGGACCGCGAGCATCCTGATCGCCGTCTCCCTGGCCGCGACCGTCGGGTCCTTCGTCCTGGAGGCGACCGGCGCGGGCAACACCCCGGTGTTCGTCGCCACCGTCGTGGCGCTGGCGGCGCTGGCGTCCCTGATCGGTCATGCCACCGATCAGCTCGGTCGCAAGTTCGGGCCGCAGACAACCGGGATCCTGCAGTCGGCGCTTGGCAACCTGCCGGAGCTGTTCATCTCGATCTTCGCCCTGCAGGCCGGCCTCGTGGGCGTCGTTCAGTCGGCCCTGAT
>DASQFM010000271.1:0-8091 GCA_035633135.1 Candidatus Eiseniibacteriota bacterium | reverse complement strand
GCGCCAGCGCATGGTCGAGACGGGCGTGCGGACCGCCGGCCGGGTGATCACCTCCAGGGCCGGCCAGAGCCTGCTCCGCGGCGTGTTCGACACCCTGTTCGGGAAGCGCTGATCCCGTCACCGCGGCCCGCTTCTCCGGTTCCGCCGGGTATGCCAATTGATGAATATCTATGCCATTTGATGAATACGGGCCCGCGACGGAGGACGGGCCAGGTCGCGTAATGCGACGCTGGTTGCGCGGCGCCCACTTATCGCCTGTCTGCTACTCGATGACGACCTTGCTGAGGTCCTCGACCGCCGGCGGGTAGGCCGGCTTCAGGTCCTCGAGGGTGTCCGCCAGGATGTCGGCGATCGCGACGTTGCGGAACCAGTTGCGGTTCGACGGGATCACGTACCACGGCGCCGCATCCGTCGAGCAGCGGCTGAGCGCGTCTTCGTAGGCGGCGATGTACGCGTCCCACAGCTTGCGCTCAGCGAGGTCGCCAAGCTTGAACTTCCAGCGTTTCTTCGGGTCGTCGATCCGTGACTGGAGGCGCGCCTTCTGCTCGTCCCGATCGATGAACAGGAAGAACTTGACGATCGTGGTGCCCTCGTCGGCGAGCAATCGTTCGAACGCGTTGATGTGGTCGTAGCGCCGTCGCCAGACCGTCTCGGGGACGAGGTCGTGGACCCGGACGACGAGCACGTCCTCGTAGTGGGAGCGGTTGAAGATCCCGATCTCGCCCTTGCCCGGGACGCGCTGATGGACCCGCCACAGGTAGTCGTGCGCGGCCTCGACGGAGCTCGGAACCTTGAACGACGTCACGGAGCAGCCCATGGGGTTGAACGCCGACATCACGTGCTTGATGGAGCCGTCCTTGCCCGCCGTGTCGATCCCCTGGAGCACGATGAGGACGGGATGCTTCTGCTCCGCCCAGAGGCGGTCCTGGAGATCCGTGAGCCGGTCGAGGCCCTTCTGGAGGTCCTCGGCAGCCGCCGCCTTGGTGTAGCCGTGGCTGTCGGCCGGGTCGATGGCCGCCAGCCGGATCTTCGAGCCCGGCTGGACACGGAGGACGTCGCGCAGCGAGCCGGAGCGGGAGCGGGAGGCTGGCATGGCGTTCAGATCGGGCTGGCGCAGTACATGCACTTCGTCGCTTCGATCGCGTTCGACTGGCGACAGAAGGGGCACGGCTTCGAGGGCGGCGGCGGCTCGGGCAGGGCTTCACGAATGAAGACCTTCGACAGCCGCCAGACGACGAAGGCGATGATGACGAAGGCGATCACCGCGTTCAGGAAGGCGCCGTACCGAATCGCCACCTCGGTGGCCGGATCGCCGCCCGTCGCCGCGCGAAGCACGACCTTGAGCTGATTGAAGTCCGTGCCGCCCAGCAGCATGCCGATCGGCGGCATGATCAGGTCAGTGACCAGGGAATTGACGACCGCGCCGAGGGCGGCGCCGATGACAACGCCGATCGCCAGCGCCATGGCGTTGGTGGTGACCAGGAACTCCCTGAAACCCGTCACTAGGCCGCCCTCCACCTACGCGTTGCCGATACGCCTGCCAATCATCCGCCGCGGAGCCGGTTCATGCCAATCCGCCGCGGGCTGTCTCGGCACCCGACCCGACGTCCCGAAGGCGCCGCTCCAGGAAGGCCGCCTCCCGGCTGTTCGACGTCAGCTCGATGGCCTGCCGGTAGGCCTCACCCGCCTCAGCCGTCCGGCCGAGCCGCCGCAGAAGCTCGGCCCGGGACGCCGGCAGCAGGTGGTAGCCCTCCAGCCGGCCGGTCGCGGCGAGCTCGTCGATCAGCGCCAGGCCGTCGTCGAGCCGGCCGGCCAGGGCGATCGCGACGGCCCGGTTGAGCTCGACCACCGGCGAGGGCTCGAGCCGGAGCAGCTCGTCGTACAACCCGGCGATCTGGTGCCAGTCGATCTCGCCGGAGCGGCGGGCATCGGCGTGCACGGCGGCGATCGCCGCCTGGATCTGGTAAGGCCCGGCGCGCCGCATCCGGAGCGCCCGCTCCACCAAACCCCGGCCCTCATCGATCTCCGCAGCGTCCCAGCGGTCGCGGTCCTGGTCCTCGAGGAGGACAAGCTCACCGTTCGCGTCGGTCCGGCTCGCTCGCCGGGAGTCGTGGAGCAGCATCAATCCGAGCAGGCCGAGCACCTCCGCCTCGTCGGGCATCAAGCCGGCCAGCACGCGACCGAGCCGGATGGCCTCGGCGCACAGCTCGCGACGGATCAGCGCCTCGCCGGCGCTGGCCTGGTAGCCCTCGTTGAAGATCAGGTACAGGACCCGCAGCACCGCGTCCAGCCGCTCCGGCAGGAGGTGATCGGGCGGCACCCGGTAGGGGATTCCGGCGTCGCGGATCTTCCGCTTGGCCCGCACGAGCCGCTGGGCCAGGGTCGGCTCCGGACCAGGAATGCCCCGCGATCTCCGGCACCGTCAGCCCGCCGAGCGTCCGGAGGGTGAGCGCGATGCTGGCCTCGGGCGCGAGGGCCGGATGGCAGCAGGTGAAGATCAGGCGGAGGCGATCATCACCGATCATCGGATCATCGCCCTCCTCCTCGTCTGCCACGCCTGCCGCGATCTCGGCCTCGCGGGCCAGCTGCGCCTGCTTGTCGGCGAATCGCCGCCGCCGGCGGAGGACGTCGATCGCCCTGTTGTGTGCCGTCGTCGTGATCCAGGCGCCGGCATTGGCCGGGATGCCATCGCGTGGCCAGCGCTCGAGGGCGACGATGAACGCCTCCTGGACCGCCTCCTCGGCGAGGTCGAAGTCCTGCAGCCGCCGGATGAGGGTCGCCACCGCCCGCCCCGATTCCTCGCGGAAGAGGCGGTCGACGAGCGCGTGGGCGTCGGTCAGTTGGTGGCCTCCGCCGGCACCGGCGCCCCGCTGGCCGCGTCGCCCGCGATCTCGCCGGGAACCGCCCAGATCGGCCGGACCTCGATCGAGCCCCAATTGGCACCCGGGAGCCTCGCCGCCAGCTCGAGGGCTTCGTCGATATCTGCCACGTCGACGAGGTAGAAGCCGGTGAGCGCTTCCTTGGTCTCCGCGAACGGGCCATCGGTTATCACCGTGCGACCGTCCTGGATCCGAAGCGTCGTGGCCGTGGTCGTCGGCTGCAGCGCCTCGCCGCCGAGCATGACCCCGCGGCTGACGATCTCCCGGGTGAAGACGTCGTAGTCGGCTGCCACCTGCCGGATCTGCTCGGGCGGGACCGTCGACGGATCCACCTCCGGCGCGTAGATCATGAGCAGGTATTTCATGCCGGCCTCCAGCTGGTCCAGGCGGCGCATCACCGGGCGCCGTTCATGCTTTCACGACGAACGGTAGATCCCCGAATCGACAAGCCGTTGCCGGGACCGGGATAGCATGATCGGATCGACGACGCCACGGAGCCCCAGAGCATGACACTGACTGCGACGACACCGCATCCGATCTACCTCGCCGGTCGCTGGGTCGACTCGCCGGATCGCCTCGAAGTGGCGAATCCGGCCGACCCCGAGAGCCCCGCCGGGGCGACGTACAACGCCACCGAAGCCCAGTACGAAGAAGCCGTCGAGGCGGCGGTGCGGGCCTTCGAGATCACCCGCCGCCTGCCGGCCTACGAGCGTGGCCGCGCGCTGCGCGAGATCAGTGCCGGCATCAAGGCCCGGCGCGAAGAGCTCGGGCGGCTGATCGCCCTCGAGGCAGGCAAGCCGATCCGCGATGCCCTCGTCGAGGTCGACCGCGCCACGCTGACCTTCCGTCTCGGGGCAGAGGAGGCCGAGCGCATGACGGGCGAGATGATCCCCCTGGACCTGCTCGCCTCCTCCAAGGGTCGGGTCGGGATCACCCGGCGGTTCCCGATCGGGCCGGTGGCGGGCATCAGCCCCTTCAACTTTCCGCTGAACCTCGCGGCCCACAAGCTCTCGCCAGCGATCGCCGCCGGCTGCTCGATCGTCCTGAAGCCGCCATCGCGCGATCCGCTGACGATGCTCACGGTGGCCGAGATCGTCGACGGGGTCGGCCTCCCGGCCGGGGCGGTGAGCATCCTGCCGATGACCCGCGAGCTGGGCGACCGGATGGTCGCCGACGAGCGGTTCAAGCTGCTGAGCTTCACGGGCAGCCCGTCCGTCGGCTGGCGGATGAAGGAGCGGGCCGGCAAGAAGAAGGTCGTCCTCGAGCTCGGCGGCAACGCCGGCGTCATCGTTGACAGGACCGCCGACCTCGACTGGGCGGTGAAGCGGATCCTCGTCGGGGCGTTCAGCTATGCCGGCCAGGTGTGCATCAGCGTCCAGCGGATGTTCCTGCACGAAGACATCCGCGCCGAGTTCATGGACAGGTTCCTCGCCGGCATCGCCGGCCTCCATGTCGGCGATCCCCTGGATCCGGCCACGGACCTCGGGCCGATGGTCGACCGGCACGCCGCGGAGCGGACGCAGCAGTGGGTCGACGAGGCCGTCGCCCTCGGCGGCGTCGTCCGCGCCGGCGGCAAGGCCAACGGCCAGTTCTTCCCGCCGACGGTCCTCGAGGACGTCCCCGTCAGCGCCCAGGTCTGCAGCAACGAGGCCTTCGCGCCGCTGGTCGTCGCCTTCGGCTTCACCGATTTCGGCGACGCGATCAAGGCCGTCAACGACAGCTTCTACGGGCTCCAGACCGGCGTCTTCACCAACGACCTCGCCCAGACCTGGGAGGCGTTCAACGAGCTCGAGGTCGGCGGCGTGATCGTCAACGACGTCCCGACCTACCGGATCGACCACATGCCCTACGGCGGGGTCAAGGACTCCGGCCAGGGCCGTGAGGGCCTCCGCTGGGCCATCGAGGACATGACCGAGCTGCGAATCATGGTCCTGGCCCAGCCGCAATAGGGTGCGACGTTTGACCGGACCGGGCGTGCTGCTCAGCATCGCGGCATGGTGCTAAGCGCAAAGGTCAGTTCCAAGAACCAGATCTCGCTGCCGAGCGAGGCGCGACGCACGTTGGGGATTGGGCCGGGCGATCGCCTGACCGTCCAGATCCGAGGCGACGAGCTCGTGCTCCTACGTCGAGGTCTTGACCGGCCCCGCTCGAACGGGTGGCGCGGCGGCGTTTGAGAGAACCGTCGCGCCCGGATGATCAGCCCTCACCGCGGCCATGAGGCGCCCGTGCGTGCGGCCCACGGGGCGCCGTGGCCCCGCGGGAGGAGCGGTGCGGGGCCGTCGCGGTGGTGCCTTACGCGAGACCTTGAGGCGGGCGCTGTCGATGGCATCGTCATTCCTGGGGCTACGCGGGTCGTTCGACCCGGATCGGGCGTGAGCCACGGGGATCGCTGAGTCCAGCGCCGCCCTGTCCACCGTGGATCCGTGCGTGGGGTCGCGCCCCGATGCTCCGCCGTGATATCCCCCGAGACCATCAACACCTCGACCGGCGGGGGACGCCGCGATAAGCCGCCGGATAGGGCGGGAAATGACGATGTGGTCGACATGGGCAGGGTCAGGTCCACGGCAGCAGCGGCCGCTGGGGTTCAGGAGGCAGCGGCCATCGCCACCACGCTCGGGCGCGAGATCCGTGAGGCACGGGTCCGGCGCCGCCTCACGCAGGCCAGCGTCGCGCGTCGCGCCGCGACATCCCGCGGCCGCCTCGCTGACCTCGAGCGCGGGGCAGGCTCTCGCGCGCCGCTCGAGCTGTGGGTCCGCGTCGCCATGGCGGTCGGTCGGCCGCTAAGTGTCCGCCTGTCGAGGGACATCGACGCGGGCGGCGCCAACCCGAGCGACGCCGGGCACCTCGCTGCGCAAGAGCTGCTCCTTCGCCTCGGACGCGCCCACGGGTGGGTCGGCAGCGTCGAGCTTGCGACGCGGCCGAACGATCCGAGCCGCTCGGCGGACGTTGTACTCCGGGCCGAGCGCCGGCGGCTCCTGATCCTGATCGAAGTGATGAACCGGGTCGCCGACCTCGGGGCCGCGGCGCGATCCACTGATCGGAAGGCCGCCGACCTCGAGGCCCTCGCGATGCTTGTCGGGGGCGATCGGGGTCCGTTCGCGATCGCGAGCGGCTGGGTCCTGGTCGACACGGCGGCGAATCGCCGGCTCGTCGGGTCTTACCCGGAGTTCTTCCGGGCGCGATTCCCGGGAAGCTCGAACACCTGGGCCAAGGCCCTCTCGACTGGATCGCCGCCGCCGACGCTGTCCGCTGTGGCGTGGATCGATCCGCGGGCGGGCGCCGTGCGGGCGCTGCGGTTGCCGGGTTGACCGAGGCGGAGGCCCGGGGAGCGACCTGCATTTGGGCGGCCGCATTGGCCAGCACGCTCGAATTCGAGGAGACTAAGGGATCCGAGCCGGGGATCGCCGCTGCAGTCCGGTAGGCTTCCGATCGTGGATGGTTCTGCCAGCCGCACCGGCGCGGACCTGCTTGTCGCGTGCCTCGAGGCCGAGGGGATCGAGTTCGTCTTCTCGGTCCCCGGTGAGGAGATCCTCGACATCCTCGAGGCGATCTCCCGGCAGTCGTCGATCCGGCACGTCACCACCCGCCACGAGCAGGGCGCGGCCTTCATGGCCGACGTCCACGGCCGACTGACGGGCCGCGCCGCGGTGGCGCTTTCCACGCTCGGGCCGGGCGCGACGAACCTGGTGACGGGGATCGCCGACGCGTTCCTCGACCGGGCACCGATGGTCGCGATCACCGGCCAGGCGGGTTCCGACAAGCTGCACAAGGAGGCGCACCAGGTCGTCGACATCGTCGAGATGTTCCGGCCGGTGACGAAGTGGAACACTCGGGTTGGGCGGGTCGATGCCATCCCGGAGATCGTCCGCAAGGCGTTCCGCGTGGCAACGCTGGAGAAGCCCGGGCCGACCCACATCGAGCTGCCGGAGAACCTCGCCGCGATGGAGCCGGAATCAGGCGACGCTGCCCAGCCGCTCATCCCGGGCCAGGCCTACTTCCCCGAGCCGACCGATGAGGCGATCGCCCACGCGGCGCGCCTGATCGCCGAATCCAACCGACCGATCGTGCTGGCCGGCAACGGCGTGCTCCGCCGACGGGCTTCCGACGCGCTGCGCGCGTTCGCGCGGGGCCTCCACGTCCCGGTGGCCGCCACGTTCATGGGCAAGGGCGCCGTCGACGATCGCTCCCACCTGTCGCTCATGGCCGTCGGCCTGCAGGCCCGCGACCACGTGCTCACCGGGTTCGATCGGGCCGACCTCGTCATCTGCGTCGGGTACGACCTGGTCGAGTACGCCCCGGCGCGCTGGAATCCCGACGGGAAGAAGCGGATCGTCCACATCGACACGCAGCCGGCCGAGGTCGACGCCGCGTACCGGCCCGAGGTCGAGCTCATCGGCGACATCGACGGCGCCCTCGAGCGCCTCCTCGCTGCGGTCGAGCCGCAGGGGGTCGGTGGCCGCAGCGCCACGGAGCGCCACCAGACCCGCGAGGTCCTCGTCAACACGGACCTGCGGACCTCGCTCCTGGCGGACCTCAGCGTCGCGGTCAATGACGACAGCTACCCGATCAAGCCCCAGCGCGCCATCTACGAGCTGCGGCGGGCGCTCGAGCCGGAGGACATCGTGGTCAGCGACGTCGGGGCCCACAAGATCTGGGTCGCCCGGCTCTACCAGGCCTACGAGCCGAACACGGTGATCATCTCGAACGGCTTCGCGGCGATGGGCATCGGCGTTCCGGGGGCGATCGCGGCAAAGCTGGTCCATCCGGATCGGAAGGTGGTGGCCCTGGTCGGCGACGGCGGCTTCCTGATGAACTCGCAGGAGCTCGAGACCGCGAAGCGCATCGGGGCCAACATCGTGGTCGTCATCTGGCGCGACAACGGCTACGGCCTCATCGACTGGAAGCAGCGCAACGAGTTCGGCCGGCCGTTCGGGGTCGAATTCAGCAACCCGGACTTCGTTGCCTATGCCCGCTCATTCGGCCTCGCGGGGTTCCGCGCGGAGAGTGCCCAGGAGCTGGGTGGCGTCCTTCGGCGCGCGCTCGACCATGATGGCTCGTCGCTCGTCGAGATCCCGATCGACTACCGCGAGAATCTCCGACTGACCGAGCGACTCGGGGAGCTCACCGCGACCGACGGCTGACGCGCCGCGTCGAGCCCGTCCCCGCCAAGCCCGTCACACGCCCGCAACCAAGACCGACCGGGGTGTGGACA